>JAGTTQ010000001.1:943599-944027 GCA_018223415.1 Eubacteriaceae bacterium Marseille-Q4139
ATCTATGACTGGCATACAGCTAGTTTCCAGGGCCGGAATAACTACTGCAAGACGGATCCGGATGCCACTTTTATGCACATGAAGGATGATCATATGAGGAATGCCCAGCTGAAACCTGGATATAACGTCCAGATCGCAGTGGACAGCGAATACATTGTGGCAGCTGGGATTTTTCAGGATCGGAATGATGTATGGACACTGGTGCCGTTTCTGAAAAACATGGAAGTGAACCTGGGATTTCGATATCCCAGTGTGACTGCGGATTCGGGGTATGAAAGCGAAGAGGCTTATGAATATCTGAAAAGCCAGGGTCAGATCCCTTACATCAAACCGCAGACCTACGAAAAATGGAAAAAGAGAAGTTTTAAGAAAGACATCAGCAAACGGGAAAATATGGCGTATAAGGAAGAGACAGACACCTACACCTG
>JAGTTQ010000001.1:1646864-1769364 GCA_018223415.1 Eubacteriaceae bacterium Marseille-Q4139
ATGGCCATGTTCTCCTCGGGCACCTTCTTTTCCTCATCCAGAAGCGTCCCGTCGAGATCCGTGGCAATCAGTCTGATATCCATAAGCGTATTCCCTTTCGCTCTAACCAGAGAAAGCTGCCGCAATCCATGCAGCAGCTCTCCTTATGTAATGTAACCATTTAATCGAAGAAATTATCTTCATGAAGGATCAAGAGCCCCTCTTTATCGTACTTCGGAGAGAACAAGCCCGTAATTTTCTTTCCGAGAGACGGTTTTTCTGCCTTATCGGCCGCCTCCTCGATCAGATCCACGGCTTCCCTTTTCGTGAGCGGGATGCCGTCTTCTTCCATCATTTCAATCCGCTCATAAAGGGCCAGAAGGCTCTTGCCTGTTATGCTGCAATCAATCTCCGACGCATATTTGCAGCAATACTGTGCAAATTCATCGAGATCCATCTCTGTTTCATCGTCGAAGTCGCCAGGCACCACATCCTCCGCCGGTTCGCGGTCTCTCTGGTAATCCTCTTCTCTCTCGAGGTCATCTTCCTCATCCGTTACGGCCGGCTCCTCTAACTCCCGGCCCGGCATGGCGGCGCGCTTCGGCCGTTTTTCCTCAGCCGGTTCCTCTTTGACAGCCTTTCTCCGCACCGGAATTTCTTCTTCCTCGTCTTCCTCTGCGCTGGCCTTTTTTGCAGGCGGCGTCTGACGGACAGCGGCCGGTTTCTCCGGACGGCTCTCCTCCGTCTCCTGCTTCGGCGCCGGCTTCACGACTTCCTTTGCGATGTTCTCCTGGGTCTCCGTTTCCTTTTTAAGCGCCTCTTCCACGGCTGCTTCCGTTAAAATCTGCTCCTGGGCACGGCTGTCGGCGCCGATATACTGGAACTTGCTGGCCAGGGACGCGTTATGTCCATGGAGATATTCCAGATTCTTCGGCGTGTCGATAAGAACCACAATCATGCCGGACTTATCCCGCTCCATCAGCTCATCCAGCTCGTTCTGGACAGCGTCTGTCAGGTCAGCCGCATGCTCGATGATGAGATCCTTTCCGGCCAGCTTTTCCGCCACCTGGCTGATTCCGCGCTTATTTAACTTCTCGCTGCTGATTTTCGCAACAGGATTCTTGTAGCCAAGCTCCCTGTGGATCTGTTTCAACGCTTCTAAGGCCAGGGAAAGTCCGCGTTCCTCCGAGGCCGCCTCAATCATCAGGTTGTTGACATCCAGAGCTTCGTCCAACGACTCCACCTCCAGATCCTCTTCCGGCGCAGCCACATGAATCCCTTTCCGGACGGAACGCTCCCTGTCAATCTCCGCCTGCTTTCTGGCACGGCGCTCTTCTTCGGCGCGGCGGGCGGCCTCCCGCTCTTCCTCCATGCGGCGCAGCGCTTCTTCTTCCATTTCTTCCCGCTCCTTTGCGGCGCGGATAGCCTCACGCTGTCTTTCGATCTCGCGCACTTCCTCCTGGTCGCGCTCTGCGGCCACCTCCAGCACGCGCTTTGTCGGCTTAATGTCCCGGATGGATTTAATATCTGCTAGCGGCCTTGTGGCATCCATATCGTCCTCCACCTCGGCTGTCCTCATGTCATCCTCAGAAATTTTGGACATCTCCCGTGCAAGCTTTTCCGTCTGGACATCCTCATGAACCTTCATCACAAGCTCGTCCTCGGATGCCTTCCTCGCCTGGCTCCTGGTTTCCTCGTACTCGTCAAATTCCGGGCCGGCACCGCTGTACTCTTCCTCGACGGCCCGCAGCTTTGCCTCATATTTGTCGCGGTTTTCCACAAGATCCATCTGATACTTGTTGAGCGGCGCATACTGGAGCTTCAAATCCATGGCCTTGTCTACATACTTTCCAAGGCCGAACAGCAGCATGATTTTATCGCAGGTACGGACGCATGCGTCCTCCATTCCTGCCGCATGATACAGCTCCGCCAGCTCATAAATCCATTTTTCTTCCACCTCAGTGGCTGTATATGTTTCCAGCGCACGGATGAGCTGATCCACCGGCGCATCCTTCGCTTTCAGGATGAGGTACCGTAAAAGGTACTGCCTGGAGTCCTCCGGCGCCAGGTCGCAGAACTCTCTGTAATAGGCCTCCGCCTCCGAAACATTGCCTTCCTTTAACGCCAGATCCGCCAGTTTATAGAGAAGCCGCTTTCCGATGGGCGCGCGCTCAAAGGCCAGGAGAAGAATGTCCTTCGCCTCCTGGTATTCCTCGTTTTTCTCGTATATCTGTGCAATCATGGAGAGCAGGCTCGCGTTCCGCACGCGGCGCCAGTCGATGGTATCGGCAATTTTCATCGCCGTATCATAGTCTCCCCGGTTTACCAGTTTCTTAATCTGTTCAACCTTGATGTTAAACTCGTACTTATCCATTTCTTTCGCATCTCCTACTTTTTAGAGCTCTACCCGGCCTTCCAGCGCACGCAGAAGCGTCACCTCGTCGATGTACTCCAGATCGCCGCCGACCGGGACGCCGCTTGCGATACGCGTCACCTTGATTCCCGTCGGCTTAATCAGTTTGCTTATGTACATGGCCGTTGTCTCTCCTTCGAGGCTGGAATTGGTCGCAATGATGACCTCCTTCACATCCTTCTGGAGCCTTGCCATCAGTTCCTTCAATTTAATGTCATTCGGCCCGATCCCGAGCATAGGGGAAATTGCCCCGTGGAGGACATGATAGACGCCCTCGAATTTCCCGGTCTTTTCGTATGCCGCCAAATCCCTGGGGTTCTCCACCACCATGATGACGCCATGATCGCGCCCCGGGCTCGCACAGATCGGGCAGATTTCCCGGTCTGTCAGCGTAAAGCACTCTTTGCAGTAGTGGACATTGTGCTTCGCATCCCGGATAGAGCCGGCCAGACGGTCCACCTGTTCCTCCGGCATGTTGATGATATGGAAAGCCAGCCGCTGTGCCGTCTTGCTCCCAATGCCGGGGAGCTTTGACAGCTCCTCGATGAGTTTGGAAATCTGACTGCTGTAATAATCCATATTAGAAAGAAAGCCCTCCCAGGCCGCCAAGGCCGCCGGTCAGCTCTGCCATAACAGCGCTGCTGTCCTCTTCCATCTTATGAAACGCCTCATTGACGGCAGCCACGATCATGTCCTCCAACATCTCCACATCATCGGGATCCACTGCCTCCGGGGAAATCTTGACGGAAAGGACTTCCTTTTTCCCGGAAACCGTCACGGAAACGGCTCCTCCGCCGGCTGCTGCCGTATATTCCTTTTCCTCAAGCTCTTTTGTCTTCTCTTCCATCTGGCGCTGCATTCTCTGCGCCTGTTTCATCAGATTTGTCATATTGCCAGGCATTCCGCCTGGAAAACCGCCACGTTTTGCCATGGTGTATTCCTCCTGAAAATCAATCTTCTATTGTGATATCCATATGGATATTCTCTCTTAATTCTTCATCGCTGATATAGCGCGTATCCAGACGCTCGCCGGTCTCCCGCAGCCTGGCCTTAAAATACATGGATTTCCCGTAGGTTTTTTCCACGTACCGCTCCAAATCGCCGAGAATCACGGGACGGCTCCCGATGGTAAAGTTCATCGGATCGTTAAAAACGATGCAGAGGCAGCTTTCGCCCGACGGCTCCACCACCGTCTCCCGAAAGCTCGGGCGTATGGACATGCCCAGTTCCTTTACAATCTTTCCCCATTCATTTCTTATGAGGTTCAGGTCCTCAAGCTGAGCCTTCGGAAGGCTCACGGTTTTCGGCTCCGGCACCGGAACGCCCGCAGCCGGATAGCCGCCTGGCGCGATATCTCCCGGGGCAAAAGCTGCTGCCTCAGACGGAGCCTGCGCCGCGCCTGAAAATCCGGCATTTCCGGACTGGGCTCCCATGCCGGCCGCAGCCGCTCCAGCTCCCTCTGTGCCGGAAAAGCCTGGGGCTGGGGCGCCGTTTCCGGCCGCCGGATATGCGCCGGATGCGCCTGCATAAAAGGCACCATCCGCAAGCTGTTTTTCAATCTGTTCCAGCCGCTCCAGCACGGAATCCATGCTCTGTTCCATCTGCGGGCGCGTAAGCTTGATTAACGCCAGCTCGATCATGACCCGCTTCTGGCTGGCAAACCGGATCTGGCTGGAAAGCTCGGAAAATACCCGGATGTACCGCATCAGCGTGTTTTCATCGGCCAGAGCCGCGTCCTCGCGGAGCTGTTTTAAATTGTCCTCCGACATATCAAGAAGGTCTTCCGCTTCGTCGGCCGTCTTTAAAAGCAGAAGGTTCCGTAAAAACCAGATAAAATCCACGACGAACTGGGAGAGCTCGCGCCCCTGGATCACCATTTCCTCCAGCTTCATGATACAGTCCTTCGTCCGATTTTCCAGGACAGCCCGGAAAAGCTCCCGGAACACGCTGTTGTCCACGGCACCCAGGACGTCCAAAACATGCTCATACGTCAGAGTTTCCCCAAAATGGAAGGCCGCGCACTGGTCGAGAAGGCTTAAGGCGTCTCGCATGGAACCGTCCCCGGCCTTCGCCACATACCGGAGCGCTTTCTCTTCCACAGGCATCCCTTCCGCATCCGTCAGCTCTTTCAGACGGTCAGCGATGGTATCCACGGTAATCCTTCTGAAATCATACCTCTGACACCTGGAAAGCACTGTGATCGGAATCTTGTGAACCTCGGTCGTCGCAAGGATGAATATCACATAAGACGGAGGCTCCTCCAGTGTCTTTAAAAGGGCGTTGAAAGCCCCCGTTGAGAGCATGTGAACCTCGTCGATGATATAGACACGGTAGGCGCCTTCCGTCGGCGGATACTGAACCTGCTCCCGGATTTCCCGGATGTTTTCGACGCCGTTGTTGGACGCCGCATCAATTTCCACCACGTTTAAGGAGGTTCCGGCCGCAATCTGTTTGCAGCTGGGACATTCGCCGCAGGGGCTCCCGTCCACGGGATGCTCGCAGTTTACCGCCCTGGCAAAAATTTTCGCCACAGACGTCTTGCCTGTTCCGCGTGTACCGCAGAACAGGTAGGCATGGCCGATTCTCTGGGAAAGAATCTGGTTCTGTAAGGTTGTAACGATATGGTCCTGGCCCTTTACATCCGCAAACGTCTGCGGCCGCCATTTCCGGTATAACGCTGTATATGACATAAATTATCAGTCTCCAAAGCTGATCCCGAGGAGCTTGGCTTCTTTTATAACATCAGCCTTCGGATCAACGGTCTTTAGCTTCCCGGCCGTCTCCTCCAGCGGAATATCTGTAATCACATTATTTTTTACGACTACGAGACGTCCGAATTTTCCCTGGTCGATGAGCTCTGCCCCATGGGCGCCGATCCGCGAGGAAATTACACGGTCATACGGCACCGGAGCGCCGCCGCGCTGCATGTGGCCCGGCACTGTCACACGGATTTCCTGGCCGGTCATCTCCTGGATCTTTGCGCCAAGCTCGTAGGCGACGGACGGATATTTGGCCGCCTTTTCCTCCATGTGCTTCTTAAACTCTTTCTTTGACATGGCCGCCTCTTCCTTGGAAATGGCGCCCTCCGCCACGGCAAGGATGGAGAACCGGCTTCCGCCCTTCGTGCGTTCCTTGATCTTTTTTACGACTTTCTTTAAATCGTAAGGGATTTCCGGAAGAAGGATGATGTCTGCGCCGCCTGCAATTCCTGCGTGCAGCGTCAGCCAGCCGACCTTATGTCCCATGATTTCCACGATAAACACGCGGCCATGGGAGGCAGCCGTCGTGTGGATGCAGTCGATGGCGTTTGTCGCAATATCCACGGCGCTCTGGAAGCCGAAGGTCATGTCCGTTCCCCAGAGGTCGTTGTCGATGGTCTTCGGAAGCCCGATGACGTTTAAGCCCTCCTGGCTTAACAGGTTTGCCGTCTTCTGGCTCCCGTTTCCGCCGAGGACGACGAGGGCATCCAGTTTCAGCTTATAATAAGTATGGCGCATCAGCTCCACCTTATCCAATCCGTTTTCATCCGGCACGCGCATGAGCTTAAACGGCTGCCTCGAAGTACCGAGCATCGTCCCGCCTTTTGTCAGGATCCCGGAGAAATCGGACCGGTTCATCACGCGGTAGTTGGCATACATGAGTCCCTTGTAGCCGTCTTCAAATCCGATGATTTCCACTTCATCTCCATATAACTGGTATAATCCTTTTGCCACGCCGCGCATGGTTGCATTGAGAGCCTGGCAGTCTCCGCCGCTTGTCAGAAATCCTACTCTTTTCATATGCCATGTCCTTTCCCGAAGACCCATTTTCGTTCTTCGCCCATATCATCAGGGGACAAAATCCCCCTTGTCCCCACCATCATTTTGTAATTATAATACAAAGGAAAGAGAGGGGCAAGGAAAATTTGCGTCCCCGTGCACCCTCTCTTCCTGTTTTTCCGGCATTTTTTCCATTTTCCGGAGTTTATGGATGTGATTCCCTTACCTGAAAAATGGGATTTGGAATCTCCGCGTTGTTGTTTTCCGCCATGCTGTCCTTCATCATGCCCTCCACCTGGCGGAACTGGATACTTGGATTCATGAAGCGGTCCCAGAGACGGTACCCCTCCTCCTTGAGCTTCGCCTCATAGTCAATCTTCCGGCCGGCGTAGTAGTCCTGATACAGATCCGCATAAAAATCTGCCAGCTTGCTCCGCAGCTCGTCCGGGATATCCTCGATGGCCCTGTATGTCTGGTGGCTGATCACATTCCTGAGATATACGTTGCTGAAGGTCGAAAAATCCAGAAGATCAGGATTCGTCTCCCCGTTTGCCGCCGCCCAGGCGGAAATATCCGTGTTTCTCGTGTGATAGCTCATGCTTCCGTCCGCCGCCAAGGAAAGGCTTCCGTACTGGCAGGGCGGAATAATCAGCGAATTGCTGACAACCTCATAAATCCCGTACACATTGTCGGCCACGCCCGGCTCCGTGATGTGTTTCTGGATTCTCTGGACATGGAGATGGCCGCTGAAATACGCCGGCGTCAGGTATTTTTCCAAAATGTGCATCACGTCTTCGTAATTTTCGATGACGCACTCATCCACATAGACGCGGCTTAACTCCTGAAGGTTATGGTGCCCCACAGGAATCACGGTAATTCCCTGTTCGTAGGCGCTCCGCAGGCACTGTTCCATCCATTCCACTGTTCCGTCATTGAGGATTCCGCCCACTTCGTTGAACGGGTCATAGATGCAGGTGTCCAACATCATCATCCAGGTGGTATCATTCAATATGTAGAGGTAGCTTAAGGAATCCGGCGCATGGCTTACTGCCTCGTCGTAGCCGTATGGGCCGTAAATCCGGCGGAACTCTTCCGGCGTCACCTGTTCCACAAAGCTCTGTTTCTCTCCGAAATACGAGGTGGCATAAGGGTTATTGATGTCATGGTTCCCAGGAATCACAAGAACCTGGACTCCGGCAGCCTCAATCTGGCCCAAAAGGGCAGCCAGCTCCTCATGGTTCACTTTTTCCCCGTTTAAGGTCAAATCCCCGGAGAGCACCAGCGCATCCGGTGCGGCTGCTGTGACCTCCGCCGCAAAAGCCTGCCAGATCTGCGGCATATAGCGGACGACTTTTCCGTCTCCGTTGTCCACAAGCTCATTGAAGGCCTGGCCGTAATCCGTCAGGGACTGGGACATGTAGTGGATATCCGATGCAAAAATCAGGTTTGACGGCACCTTCTCCCGAACCACCGGCTCTCCCGGATAATATTCTGTTTCCGGCTGCGTCGTCTCCCGCTCCGTCTCCACGGTCTCATGGGGAAAGGACGACTCTTCCATGGACTCCGTCGGAAGCTCTGCCGGCGTTTCCGCCGTGGTTCCCGTCGGGCTTACTCCCCTTTCAAGCGCCCGCGGCAGCACAAACACCACGCCAAATAATGCAAAAAGGAGTGCGAGCAAAAGTATGATCCTTTTCCACATATCACCGCACCCCTCTGTTCTTCTCTTTATTCATTTCTCTGCCTTATTAAAGTTTCTGCAAATTTAAAATCCGTACATTCTGCTTCGAGTGGTCGCCATAGACGTTACCCTGGCAGCCAGCTCAGTCCCGGCACCCTCACGGCACATGAGAGGTTCCCCTTAGTGCTGCTGCATTCCTGCCCTGACACGGTTCAGAGATTCCCATTGCGTAAGACCAAAACGTCAACGCCGCTTACCAGGGGCAGCTCCACAGCGAGTCACCCTAGGCAGAATATCACCCCTGCTCTAGCGGATTGCAGGTACAGGGCACCGCTAACTCCCCGGCTGTACGGATTAGTTTAGTATATATGACAGAGTCTGTTTTGTCAAGGTTTCCGCTCCGCGGCTTTTAGGGAAAAACCTTTTTTCCGTCAATCAGCATGGTTCCCACACTTCCGGAATAGGAAATCGGATCACCGTTCCAAATCACGAGATCCGCATCTTTTCCCGGCTCCAGGGTTCCGATTCTGAAATCCAGGCCGTAATATTTTGCCGGATATGCCGTCACGCCTTTGATGGCTTCCTCTCTTCCGAGTCCACGGTCAACCATCAGGGCAAGCTGCATCCGGATCAAATCCTCGGAGATAGACGGATGACCCGTTGCGATGGCCGGATGAATGCCTGCTTTTTCCATCCGCGCCCCAAGGGCCAGATCCTTTCCTGCCGCCTCGGCGGAGAAAGAGAGTCCGTATAACGGCCCGATGATAAATTTGAAGTCCTTTCTCTGAAGATCCTCGCAGACAGTCAGGGCGTCGTAAGCCATCACCAGAATATAGTTGAGGCCGAATTCCTCGCCGATCCGCACGGCAGCCTCCATGTCATTGGCCTTCATGGCCACCATCTGCACCGGCATTCCATCAAAAACCCGCGCCAGGGCATCAAGCTCCATCCGGTATTCCTGCTTTTCCCCGGCCTTTTCCTTCCGGTGGTATTCCTGCGCCTGGAATAATGCCTCGCGGATCATGGCTGCACTGGCCATTCTCGTCTCCGGGCTCTTTCCCTTGGCGCCGAATTTCTTTCTCGGCGCATTGGTGAACACGAAACGGTAGGCAATCTCCGGCACTACAATCCGCTTCTCCAGATTATCGCCGGCCGTCTTTACGGCCGCACAGGTGCCTCCGATCAGATTTTCATTTCCCGGCCCTGTTACGGCGCAGGTAACGCCGCCGCTCACAGCCATCTCAAAGCCCTCGTCTGCAAAATTCAAAGCGTCGTACGCCCGCATCTCCGGCATCACCGGCCTTGCATCGTTGGCATCCGCTTCTTCAAAGCGGTGAACCTGGCTCGTGATGCCAAGCTGGCAGTTTCCTTCCACGAATCCAGGCGTCACAACGGCGCCTCCGGCATCTATAATTTCTTCCCCATTCTCCGGCGTCAGGCAGTCTTCCACCTGAAAGATTTTTCCGTCCAGAATCCGGATATCTTTTTTCTTCTCAAATATTTCCGCTCCGTCGATCAGCAAACAATTCTGAATCAGCATATGGTTTCCTCCCCTGCTTCCGTCCTCTGGTACACAATCTTTCCGTTGATGACGACTGTCTCCGGTTTTCCGCCTGTCTCAAACGGATCCACGGCCCAGACGACGAGGTCTGCCGTTTTTCCAGGCTCAATGCTGCCGAGCTCGTCTCCGAGATCCAGGGCTTTCGCCGCATAGATTGTCACACAGCGGTACGCCGTCTCCTCTGACAGCCCGTTTGCGATCAGGATTGCCACCTGGGGCAGAAAACCTTCCATCGGAATCACATGGGAATCCGTCGTCAGCGTAAATTCAATTCCGGCCTGTTCCAGCAGCGCAGGTGCATCATACCGTTTGTTCTGTACCTCCAGTTTGCTTTTCCCGCCGATGGTGGGGCCTAAAATGTAGTGGGCGCCGGCCTCCTTTAACGTATCCGTCATCATCCAGCCCTCGGTACAGTGCTCGATGCTGAGGTTCAGCCCGAACTCCTCTGCGATCCGGATTGCAGTCAGGATATCGTTCGCCTGGTGGGCATGGATCTTCACCAGCATGCCGTCAAAGGCGCGCATCAGCGAATGCATCGCCAGATCAAAATGGAACGTACTCTCTTCTCCCCGTTCCAGTTTTTCCTGGTGGGCCAGCCATTTTTCCCGGTATTCCTTCGCCCGGTAAAGAGTCTGGCGCATCAGGGCCGCCGATCCCATCCGCGTGGTCGGCGTCTGGTTCCGCCTGCTGTAATTTAAGCGCGGATTTTCGCCCAGCGCCATTTTCAGGGCGCCTTCTTCCCTGATAATCCGCTCCTTCAGCGTTTCTCCGGCGGATTTTATGAAGACAAAGGTGCCGCCCATCAGATTCGAGCTTCCCGGCCCGACAGCCAGGGTCGTCACGCCTGCGTGAAGCGCCTGTGTGAAGGTTTCGGAGTGAAAGTCGATGGCGTCGATGGCGCGCAGTTCCGGATGGATCGGGTCTGTCTTTTCATTCCCGTCCTCCCCGGCGCTGCTTAACATTCCGAGGTGGCAGTGCGGTTCGATAAAGCCTGGAGTCACAAGCTTTCCTCCGGCATCCACCACCTGATCGCCTGGCGCCGGCGTGAGATTTTTTTCAATTCTGGCAAATTTCCCCTCTTCTATCGCCACGTCGTAATGCTCTTTGTATATTCCGGCCATGGTGATCAGATTGCAGTTCTTGATGATTAACATATACCCTCTCCTTTGCTGTGAATTGGCGGCGGCGCTGTGGGCGCCGCCGCCTCCGGCGGAACTTAGCGCCCGGCTTTCCGCGGCGGGCGCGGAAACCGGTATGCGCCGGTATAATAACCGCTCTGCGGCTATTATTCTATGTCCGTTTCACGGCCATAGAGCCTCCGGCGGAATTTAGCGCCCGGCTTTCCGCGGCGGGCGCGGAAACCGGTATGCGCCGGTATAATAACCGCTCTGCGGTTATTATACCATTCCCGCCTTCACAAAGCAAACGCTGGGAGGGATTTGTCTCCGGTTTATTCTGAAAAGAGCGGGATCTTTCTGATCTCCTTCAGATCCCTGTTCCAGATTCCGTACCAGAGGCTGCTTAAGTTCTCTCCGTCGGCGGCAAGGAAGCCGTACGTATTGGTGTCGTACTCCGCAATTTCCGTCGGGCCATAATAAATCCGGCCGCTTTCCTCCGACAGGAACAGTTCTAAAAGCTCATGATATAGCTCTAACTGGGCCGGGGCATCGCTAATCTGCGTCATGGTCTCCAGCATGTCCCCGGAAACCTGGGACACCTCATAAACCCGATCCTGTGCTTCATCATAGATGTACAAGGCTTTTTCCGCCGGCGTCTCCGAATAAATTTCCGGGATAATAATCGTCCCGCTTTCCCCGGCAAATACCCCTGTATAGGCATCGCCGGCCATGACGAGGCCACCTGTCTCTTCAAGCGTGACGGCGCTTAAAAGCTCTGCCCCGGGTTCCCCGGTTCCTTCCGTTATCTGAAAGCTCAGATAGCCGAAGTTTCCATGGAGGGCAATTTTTCCAGCGCTCACATAATCCAGCTCCGCGTACTCACCGATGGGCGTATCCCCGGCCGCCTCCAGGTCAATATGGGCCGCCGGCACACCGTCTTCTTCTCCGCCTTCCCCTACTTTCCCGGCAACAAAAATCGAGGTGGGGCCGTCGGCGCCCCCGATGATGCTGATCCCCTCGTCTCCTGTTCCATCTGTTTTTCCAGCAAGAAAAATTGAGGTGGGGCCATCGGCTCCCCCAATGATGCTGACGTTGGATTCTTCTCCTGTCATACTTCCGGCTCCTTCCTGTTCCGGCCTTAACGGATCCGTCAAAAGCGTCACGGCAGCCGCTCCCAAAAGGAGGACGGCAGCCAGGCAGATCCATTTCTTCGGCCGGCTATATTTTAAAATGTTCCGGATTCTCGACTCCGTGCTACTCTCTCCAAAGGCCAGGGGCAGGCCAAGCCCGCTTCTCCTGACGGAAAACTTAAGAAGCGCCATGGAGTATTCTTTCTTCCTGTTTTCCCCCAATGTCCCGATTACTGCTTCATCGCAGGCCATTTCCAGATCGCGCCCGAACAGGACAAACATCAGCCAGACAAGCGGATTGAACCAGTGGACAGAAAGAGCCAGGAAGGAGAACGCCTTCCAAAGCGGATCGCCGCGCCGGATATGGGCTCTCTCATGGGCCAGGATCATCTCCCTCTCCGCTTTATATTCCCCGGAAAGAAGATACTCCGGAAGAAAAATTTTCGGCCGTATAAGGCCTGCCGTCACCGGCGACGCCAGTTCTTCCGCATAATATGCGCCGCCGTCGCCCGGGACAGCACATTTTAACTGTCTCATCAGTTTTATGTACCGGAATCCGTGAAAGCCGAGAAACAGCGCCAGTCCGGCCAGCCAGACGGCCGTAAAAATCCCAGGGAGAGCCTGGAAAAACGCCGCGTGCCCCGCAGCTTCCCCCTGCGCCGCAGACGGCACCAGCATCACATTCACGCGCCGGTCGATAGCGGAAATCCCCGTGTCCAGATACGTTACCGTATTTCCCCCATACTCCGCCTGCACAAGCGGCTCCGGATTTACCGGCAGAAGCGAAGCCGGGGACGCGAACGTAAACGGCCATAAAAGGCGAACCATCGCAAACAGCCACAAAACACAGAAATACCGCTTTGGAAGCTGCTTAAAAAGAGGCCGCAAAATAAGCGTCAGAAGTATCATCACACTTCCCGCCGCAGTCATGCCAAACAATTTCCCTGCCAATACCCCGCTCATCCTATGTCTCCTTTCCCTTATCCTGTTCCTCTTCGGGCAATGCCTGTTCCACAAGCCGGTAAATGGCCTCCGCCTCCCGCCGGCTCAGTTTCCTGTCCTTTAAAAATGCGTTGAGAAAGGCCGGCAGAGAGCCGCCAAAGCTTTTCTCTATCAGGATCTCGCATTCGTATTTCCCTACCTGTTCCCTGTCCACAAGGGAGGTAACGACGGCATTCTCATTCTTTACAAAGCCCTTTTCCTCCAGCTTTTTAAGCACCGTATAGCATGTGGACTTTTTCCATTCCAGCTTTTCCAGAGCCAGCTTCGCAAGCTCCGTAGAACGCACCGGTTCCACATCCCAGATCAGGTCCATGAACCGGAATTCTCCTTCGTGCAGTTTCAGTCTCTCCATTTTATCCCCACTTTCTGCTATTTTCGCAGCACAGCATCGTAAAATTCCGGGTTCCCCGGTATTGGTCTATTAAAATAGTCCTTGTACAGTTTCAGTCTATCATAATAGACCAAACGGTGCAAGGACTTAAATCTTAACACTTTCTTACATTTTCTGACAGGCTTCGCAAGCCTCTTTTTCCATCTCTTTCTTCCGCTTTCCCTCTGCCCGGAGCTCCTTAAAAAACTCCTTAAGCATGGCGGAGCACTCCTCACCCAGAAGCCCGATTTCCGTCTCCGCCTGGTGATTGAAACCGTCTTCATGGAGCAGATCCAGCACCGAACCGGCACAGCCCGCCTTCGGATTCATGCAGCCGATTACCACCCGCGGAATCCTGGCCTGCACAATGGCTCCGGCGCACATCGGACATGGCTCCAACGTCACATACATCGTGCAGTCCTCCAGCCTCCAGTCGCCGATTTTTCTGCACGCCTTCCTGATGGCAATGATCTCTGCATGGGCCAGCACATTCCCGTCGATGGTTCTCCTGTTGTATCCGCGCCCTATGATTTTCCCGTCGTGAACGATCACACAGCCGATGGGGACTTCCTTTAAAGCCGCCGCTTTTTTCGCCTGCCGGATCGCCTCCCGCATATATTTTTCCTCTGGCATCCGCCGAACCTCCGTCTGTATATTTGCTTTCTTATTTTAGCATCCTTTCGCGCTGCCTGCAAGCCGCCTTCCGGGCTTTACATTGTGCTGCCAAGCGTCTATACTGTAAGAAACGCATGCCTGCGGCGGATGCGTCCCTGAAAACTAATCACGCTGGAAGGAATGAAACATTCTATGAAAATATGCGGACTCCAAAAAACAACGCTTCTGGATTTTCCCGGCCATGTGGCCGCCACCATTTTTACGGGCGGATGCAATTTCCGCTGCCCGTTCTGCCACAACAGTGACCTTCTCGGAAACGACGCGCCTGCGGCCTTTACCGATTCGGAGGTGCTGGATTTCCTGAAACGGCGCCGCGGGATTTTAGAAGGCGTCGCCATCACCGGCGGTGAGCCGACGCTCCAGCCGGATCTGCTTCCATTTATGGAAGAAGTCCGGCGGCTCGGCTACCAGATTAAGCTGGATACCAACGGCTGCCGGCCGCAGGTGTTAAAGGAAATCTGCGCCGCTGGCCTTGCGGACTACGTGGCCATGGACATCAAGACATGCAAAGAACGGTACCCGCAGGTTGCCGGGGTACCGTCCATTGACATGGGAAAAATTGAGGAAAGCGTCGATTTTCTAAAACAGGGGACTGTGCCCTACGAATTCCGCACAACCGTCGTGCGGGAGCTCCACTCCGCCGCCGATTTTGAAAAGATCGGGCCGTGGATCGAGGGCTGCCCCTCCTACTATCTGCAAAACTTTGTGGATTCCGGCAATGTCCTGAACCCGGTTTATACAAGCTATGGGAAAGAAGAGCTGCTTTCCTTTCTGGAAATTGTCCGGCCGTTTGTCGGCCATGCAGAGCTTCGCGGCATTGATTACTAACCTTATCCCATTCTCACATCCGTGTACCAGTATCCGAAACGGCCGTCATTTGGCGGCTGTTTTTTTGACAGCACAAAGTTCGGGAAGCCAAACATGGAAGCCATGTATTTTTCATTGCTGTAATAATGGCCGGGCACGCCTAAAAGATAGCGCGGCCGTCCTTTGGAATTTCCGAGGCGCACTAAAATCAGGTAGCGGAAGCTGTAATAGCCGTGGAGAAGAAAGCTGTTGTTGCCGTAAACCCAGGTTTCCCTCGGGAGCCGGCCGATGTCCTGGGGACGGATTGTCAGGATTTCGCAGCCGTCGTCATAGTCGAAGGGCTGGATTTTCGGATAGCTTTTTCTGAGCTCCTGCCACAGCTTTTCCGGGCTGGCCGCCGTTTCCTCCGTATCCCGGAGGTATTTGAGCACTTCTTCATTTTCCAGTTCCGGCGAAACCATTGTCTCTTCCGGCGCACGGCTTTCTTCCCCGGCCGTGTCCGGCGAAGTTTCTTCCGCGGGTGCAGCCTGTGCCATATTCTCTGTAACCACAGAATTTCCCTCAGCGCGTGCCGCAGACGGCGGGAACTGGCTTTCCGGCATCTGCGTCTGTGCCTGCGCTGGAGCCGTCTGTCCCGAAAAATTGGGGTCAATGGCGGCACTGTTCCCGCCCTGTGGAACGCTTTTGGGGTCAGCGCCTGCGCCGGGGACCGGCGCGGCTTCTTCCGAGCGGATCCCGACGGAAGGGGCAGATACCGAACTGTTTTCAGTACGCACGGAAGAACCGCCGGTTCCTGCCGTCTCTGGTACGGTTTTTGCTTCAGCCGCAGGCGGGGCCGTCTCCGGCATTCCGCCTGTTCTGTCCGGGGCAGCCATAGCGGCTGACGGCGTATGTCCGCCTCCCACATCGCCGCCAACTCCGACGGCAGAGGGAGCAGCACCGCCGACCGGTGTACCGTCTGCTCCGACGGAAGAGGGAACTGCACTTCCGCCCGGTGTACTGCCAGCTCCATCGTAAGTCGGCACCGCAGCTTCCCCCAGGTTCCTGCCCGCTCCAACGGCTGGCATCACCGCAGCTTCCCGCAGATTTCCGCCCATTCCACTGGCTGACGAAGCCGCATCCCCGTTCTGGATCCCGGCCGGCTGTTCCGGCGCTGTCTGGCTTCCGGCGCTGTCTGCTGCTCCCGTCTGTCCCTGCCGTTCGGCCGCCGGCCGGCCGGCAAAATTCTGCGGCTGGCCGTTCATGAAATGGTTCAGAAAAGACAGGCCGGCCGGAAATCCCGGCTGCCGCATCTGCCTGCCAAAGCCGCCGGGAGGCGTCCCGGGCTGCTGATTTCTCCAGGGAAATGGCTGCTGCTGGGACAGGGGCGCCGCCGGTATCTCCGTTCCCGGCAGCTCCTCATCCGCCATGCCGGAAACCAGCTCCGGGCCGCGGCCCGAAAACATGCCCGACGGCGCCGCTGGCATCTTTCCCTGTTGGGAAAACGTCCGTCCGGGAAAATTTACGATTACATTCCCATCTCCGCTTCCGCGCCCGGGCTGGCGTTCAAAGCCTCCCGGCGGATATTCTTCCATGGCTGGCGTCCCGCTCTCGGGATATTTTACCGCAAGCCCTACCTCGGCTGCATGGGCCCTCAGATCTTCTTCCGGCTCTGTGTCTGTTCCTTCTGTTTTCCGCTTTTCTTCCCTGGCGATCTCCTGTTCAATCTCCTTCACCACGCTGGAGACGGCCTGCCCCTCGAGGGGATCCTTCTTTTCCGTCCCCGGAAGCGTCTCCTGCGCCATGTGCGCCACGGAGTCCTCCCATATGGTCGTATAGGAACGCCAGGAATTTTTCACATCATGGATCGTCAGCCCGTAATATGTATCCAGGTCATTCCCGGTTCCCTCCACATTCCTTGCATCCACCGAGGCGCGGAACTCCCCGGCTCCGTTACGGATGAAAATGTTTCCGAGAAATGTTTCCTGGTTCCCCTTTCCGAGCAGAAATACGCCGACGGCATTGCCGCCCACATAGACCTTTTTCACATTCACGTTCAGCCGGCACTGCCCGTTCCTGGCCTCCAGCTTCACAAAGCCGATGTTCTTTCCTTTGGTCTTTCCTTCGTATTCATAAATATATGAGATCAACCTCTTATAATCAGACATACTTTCACCCCTCTGCTAAACATTGTATGCAAGAGGGGTGAAAAAATATTCCTGTTCTTTTGTATTCTTCTACTTCCTGACTGCGCCGGATTTTACGGCCGCCTCAGCAACGCGTTTTGCCACATTCTCGGCTACTCTTGGATCCAGTGCGCCTGGGATGATGTACTCTTCGCAGAGCTTCTCCGGCTCCACCAGCTCGGCGATGGCGTAGGCCGCGGCCACCTTCATGTCGTAGTTGATGTCACGCGCGCCGCAGTCTAAAGCGCCGCGGAAGATTCCCGGGAATGCCAGGACGTTGTTGATCTGGTTCGGGAAATCGGAACGGCCGGTACCCATGACATGGACGCCTGCCTTCATGGCTTCGTCGTACATGATTTCCGGCGTCGGGTTTGCCATGGCGAATACGATGGGATCCTTTGCCATCTTCTGAATCATTTCCGGCTTCAGGGCGCCTGCCACGGAAACGCCGATGAACACGTCCGCGCCCTCAAGAGCCTCTGCCAGGCCGCCGCGCAGGTCGTTCTCGTTTGTGATGTCACAGAGCATCTTCTTGTGATCCTTGATGCCGACGCCGCGGTCTTTGTAAAGGATGCCGTTTTCATCGCAGGCGATGATGTGCTTGACACCGGCTGCCAAAAGCATCTTAATGATGGCTGTTCCCGCAGAGCCCGGGCCGTTTAAAACAACATGGATCTCCTCCATCTTCTTTCCAACCACCTTTAAGGCATTGATGAGCGCCGCCGTCACGACGATGGCCGTGCCGTGCTGATCATCATGGAAAACCGGGATGTCCAGCTCTTTTTCAAGCCGTTCTTCGATCTCAAAGCATTTCGGGGAAGCGATGTCTTCCAGATTCACGCCGCCGAAGGTGGGCGCCAGGTACTTCACCGCCTTGATGATTTCCTCGGTGTCCTTTGTATCCAGGCAGATCGGGAACGCATCCACGCCGCCGAATTCCTTAAACAGGATCGCCTTTCCTTCCATGACCGGCATGGCTGCCTCCGGGCCGATGTCGCCAAGGCCGAGGACAGCCGTTCCGTCTGTCACGACAGCCACCAGATTCCCCTTTGCCGTGTAGCGGTACACGTCCTTTTTATCAGCATGGATTTTCCGGCACGGCTCCGCGACGCCCGGCGTGTAGGCCGTGCTTAAGTCGTCCCTGGTCTTCACCGGAACTTTGCTGGTGATCCCTATTTTTCCTTTATGCTCTTCATGGAGCTTTAATGCCTCTTCGTTGTAATTCATCGCTTTCCTCTCCTTTGCTGGCTGCACTCCGGCAGATTTTTTACTATTATACCAAACTCCCCTCCAAAATGGAATGGGGCGGCCGCCGTTTCCCGCTTTTATTTCCTGAACTCTTCCCGGATCTCCTTTTCCAGTTCTTTAAGCTTTTCTTGCAGCTTATCATTGCCGTAGGCTTTTTCCAGGTGCTTGAGCGCCGTCTCGCAAAGCTTTAACGCATGCTCCGGGTCTTTCTCCGTCAGGATCCCTCTGGCCTTCCACAGGGCCAGGCGGTACAAGGCGTCCTCCTGGTTCTTTTTCGCAGCCTTTTCGTACCACTCCTTCGCTTCCGTCAGGTTTTTCTCCGTCCCTATGCCGCATTCCAGACAGCAGCCCACAAGATAGGAGCCGAACGGCTCACCGCCTTCTGAGGCTTCCTTTGCAAGCGGCAGCGCCAGCTTCCTGTCCTCGTCGTCATCTCCGTTCAGGTACAGACGCGCAAGCCGTGCCTTGGAATATGGATGGCCGAGACGTGCCGCTCTCCGGTACCAGAGCACTGCCTTCTTTATATTTCTTTCTACATCAAAGCCTCTTTCATAAAGGTATCCGATCCCGCCGAGACATTCGATGTCATCCTTCCTTGCGCCCTTTAAAAACCAGCCGAGAGCCGTCTCTCCGTCCTGCGGCGCCGTTTCCCCGCTGACAATCATGCTTCCGAGCGCAAACATACAGCCTGTATCGCCCCATCCGGCCCCTCTCCGGTACCAGTAGACGGCTTCTTCTGCACACTGCGGCACGCCCTCGCCTTTCCGAAAGCATATGCCCAGGTTGTACATGGCCGGCGGATGGTTCCTGTCTGCCGACATTTTATACCAGTAAACAGCCTTCTCCCGGTCGTCGTCGGGATCTTCGCCGTCATAGCTGCATCCCAGGTTGTACATGGCCGGCGCATAGTCCATATCTGCGGCCTTTTGATAATACTCCCTGGCCTTTTTCTTATCCGCCGCAACGCCGCGCCCCCATTCATAACAGGTTCCGACAGCGAAAAGCGCCCGGTCATACCCCCGCCCGGCTGCCTGCATGTAATAGCGGAAGCCCTTTTGGGGATCCTTTTTTACGCCGGAGCCGACGCCGTACCGATAGCCGATGTTGTACATGGCCTCAACATGGCCGGCTTTTGCGGACTTTTCGTACCAGGCGGCCGCAAGGGCCGGATCAACCTCCGTCCCGATTCCCAGTGCATAGCAGCGTCCGAGCCGATACATTCCGGACGGGGAATCGCCTTCCGCCGCAATTTTATAATAGGAAAACGCCCGTCCGGGATCCGCCTCCGTTCCGATGCCGAGCTCGCAGTCTCTTCCCAGCGCCGAAAATGCCGACGCAGAGCCAAGTTCCGCCGCACACAGTTCCAGGCGGAAGCCTTCCTCCTCATTCTTTTCCGTGCCGATCCCGGCCTTATACATGCGCCCGGCTTCCTCAAAGCCGCGGGCCGAACCGGCTTCTGCTGCCTGGAGATACAGCTTTAACGCCTGTTCCGGATCCTCTTCGGTTCCAAATCCCACTTCCAGGCAGGAGGCCCAGTTGCAGATGCCGCGGAAATGTCCCTGGGCCGCGGCACGGCTGTACCAGAAAACGGCCGCCTCGGGATCCTGTTCCACTCCGATTCCGGCCTCCAGGCACCAGCCATAAGAGCACTGGCCTTCCTCATCCCCGGCCTCAGCCGCTTTTTTATACCAGGCGGCCGCCATGGACTCATCCTTTTTCTGCCCGACGCCGAATTCATAGAAACGCCCGAGCATCACCTGCGCCGGCACAAAGCCCTGCCATGCCGCTGCCTGATACCAGGAAAATGCCTGCTCATCGTCCGGCTCCGTCCCGATGCCTTCATGGTAGCAGCGGGCAAGCTTAAACTGGGCGTTCGGATAGTTTTCCTCGGCCGCATCCCGGTAGCAGGCGAAGGCACGCGCCTCGTCCTTCGCCGTTCCGATCCCGTCGCGGAAACAGTTTCCGAGGCGGTAGATGGCCGGGATGTAGCCCTCCATGGCCGCCTGTTCATAAAGCCAGAAGGCCTGCTTCGGCTCCGGCTTCGTCCCGATTCCCTGTTCCATGCAGCCGCCCAGGTTGCAGATGCCCCAGAGGCTCCCCCTGGCGGCCGCCTGACGGTAGCAGAAAAGCCCGCGCGCGTCTGCCTCCTGGCCTCCCTTTTCCAGCCAGAAATTCCCGAGCACCGTCCACTCGCGGCCGTTAAGCTCCCCTTCTTCTGTTTTCTCCACCATGCCGCCGCACTGCGGGCAGGCAGCTAACGCCTCGTCCTGCTCCACGATGCAGCCGCAGTCTTCCTTTTTGCAGCGATAAATCATACGATTTCCGGCTCCTAAACTCCGTTTTTTGCACAGATGTCCTGCACGCAGCACTTGTCACAGAAGGGCTTTGTCCGCGCCGTACAGACATCCCGGCCATGGAACACCAGCCTGTGGCAGAAATCGCTCCCCTCTTCCGGCGGAATTAACTTCCAGAGAGCCATCTCCACCTTTTTCGGCTCCTTGATCCCGTCCACAAGCCCCATGCGGTTCACCAGGCGGATGCAGTGGGTATCCGTCACGATAGCCGGCTTCCCGAACACATCCCCCATAATCAGGTTGGCACTTTTCCGTCCGACGCCGGGAAGCTTAAGGAGAGCGTCAAAGTCGTCCGGCACTTTTCCGCCGTATTCATCTCTCAGTATTTTCATGCATGCGCTGATGTCCCGCGCCTTGCTGTGCCCGAGGCCGCAGGGCTTTACAATCGCCTCGATGTCCGATACCTCCGCCGCGGCGAGGGCATCCACGTCCGGGTATTTTGCATACAAATCCTGCACCACCACATTCACCCGCGCGTCGGTGCACTGGGCTGCCAGCCGGACGCTCACGAGAAGCTTCCATGCCTTATCGTAATCCAGGGTACAGCCCACGTCCGGATATTCTTTTTTAAGCCGCTCCACGATGGTGAGGGCCAGTTCTTCTTTTGTCATCCGTCTCTCCATTCCGCCGCCTTTTTGCGGCACTGCCGATTCTCTCTCCTATTGTAGCAGAAAACGGCCGGAATGGACAGAGCTCCGGCCGCCGTTTTTTCATATTTTATGACACAATCTGCTTTCTGGCCCAGGAAATCAGCCGCCAGGAGGCCGTCTCAAAATCCCCGGGAGACGACGGCATTTTCCCTGCACGAAACGCCTCCGCGGTTTCCATGATTTCAAGCTCTTCTCCCGAGACGGCATCACGTAAATCCGCATGCTTTTTTATGTAAACTCCAGTTTTCCTGTAATGGAGCGTCTGCACCGCAAATACCGCCGATTTATAAAGGGCTTTTAAGATTTCCGGCTCCTTTTCATGGAGAACATTGTGGATGCAGCCATGATAGATATTGCAGGCCGCAGTTTTTACGGCACGGGCCGCCGCTTCCTCCGTAAGAAGCGGCTTTAACTCGTCAAGGCTTCCGAAAACCGGCGATGTATCGAAATAAAACTGGAACAGATCCGACGGCTCCCAGCAAAGGAGCTCTTCCCTTCCCGATACGAAGCCGCAGACCAGCTTTCTGTCAGGAAGCCCGTCCAGGACTTTTTCATAAGCCGCCAGCGTCTCCATGTCCAGGCGGTCGAAAATCACCACGGTGTCAATGTCGCTGTCCGGGCCTGCTTCGCCGCGGCCGCGGCTTCCCTGGAGCCCGATGAAAACCACCCGCTCCCCGAAAGCGGCCTTTACGGCTTCCGCAAAATCTTCCATCCACTTGGTTATGTCCGTCATAAATTTCTCCTTTATACTCCCATGGCCTCGCCCACGAGAATCACCTTAACCCGCCCCGTATATCTCGACCGGCGGGAAATCACAATGTTGCAGCACATGCAGTCCGGCGACAGGCAGTCGGTGCAGATGCCTTTTAATCCGCAGGGCGTCTGCCGCCCCGTTTTATCGGCCAGCACCGGGCAGACCGATGTCTGGATTCGGTCGATCCCCGCCTCCACGTCCCGCACAAGCTTGTTGATTCCGGCGACGATGATGACAGTTTTCGGGCCGTGAAGCAGGCTGGACAGCCGGTTGCTGGCCCCGTCGATGTTCACAAGCTCGCCGCGCAAAGTGATGGCGTTGGTGCCCATGAGGAAATAATCGGCGCCGGCCACCTGCTGAAAAATGGGGCTCCCGATTTCTTTTTTGTCGGCCTCTTTATATTCGATCATTTCATAGCCCCGCTCCCTTAAGCAGTCTAACACCCCAAGCTCACGAACCGTGTTGGAGCCGCCCCAGCTTACGGAGCCCTTTTTCTCCATGAGCTTTAAGACCAGCTCAAAGGCCTCGCTTTTGTCCGCGCAGTAAAACGCCTCCATGTTCCTCTTTTTCAGCCATTCCATCACGTTTTCTGCCATCTTTTTGTATGCGTCCTTTTCTGCCATAAGAATTCCCCTTTCCGATTGTGTTCTTTCTCTATTCTATCACAGTTTTCAGGGGGCGGCCAGCGAATGTCTCCGGGAAGTATTTTTCCGCTTGCATTTTCCCTCCCAATCGCGTATAAAACATACCAGGAGGAATGACATGTTCAGATATCAGACAACAAATTTCGACCTGGATCAGATTGCCGATTCCGGCCAGTGCTTCCGCATGCTGCCGGTGAAACATGTCCCCCACGCCTACACGGCAGTGAGCGGCGGCCATGTTTTATATGTCCGGAAAGACGGGGATGAGATCGAGTTTTCCTGTCCGGAAGACGCCCGGGCTTTCTGGGAAAACTATTTTGACATGCAGACCGATTACGCCGCCATGATCGCGTCCGTCGATCCCGAAGATTCCTACCTGACGGAGGCGGCCGAAAGCGGAAGCGGGATCCGGATTCTCCGCCAGGATCCCTGGGAAATGATTATCACTTTCATCATATCGCAGCAAAAGACCATTCCGGCCATTCGCCGGCTTGTGGAAGACTTAAGCCGCCGCTACGGCACAAAGCTTTCCTGCACGGCGCCTGACTGGGCAGGCGGCGGTAAGACGGATTTTTTCGCCTTCCCGACGCCGGAACAGCTAAACCGCGCCTCATTGGAAGAACTTCTTGATCTAAAACTTGGCTACCGCGCCAAATATATCCATGCGGTGTGCGAAGATGTCTGCGCCGGCCGCCTTGATTTCATGCGGCTTGCTTCCATGGGATATGACGATGCCATGGACTATCTCCAGGGCTTTTACGGCATTGGGAAAAAGGTCGCCAACTGCATCTGCCTTTTTGGCCTTCACCACATCGACGCCTTCCCCGTGGACACCTGGATCCGGAAAATTCTCATGTCCCAGTATGCGCCCAGGTACCGCGGAAAAAAGAGGGGCCTGTCCGAAGACAGGCTCTCCGATGCCCTCATACGGAAATATTTTTCCAGGTATCAGGGCTATGCCGGCGTCATGCAGCAGTATATCTTTTATTTTGCCAGGACATCAGGCCGTCCGCTCTAAAAGGCGGCTTACGGCCCTGTCCCCGATTAAGTACAGCTCATGGAGCGCCCTGGTGATTGCCACATAGAGGAGCTTTGCCTCCCTGGCGTTTTCGCCGAAGTGCATGTCGTCCGGCTTCCAGATGATGACTACGTCGAATTCCAGTCCCTTTGTCATCGTCACCGGCAGCACCATGACGCCGTTATGGAAATCCCCGTTCTCCTTTTCCATCCCGAGGATTTTTTTCACTTCCTCTGCCTCGCTTTCGTCGCGGCAGACGACGGCAATCGTCTCGTAGCCGCGGCGCTCTGCGCTTTCCACGGTCTCCCTTAACGCTTCGGAAAGCCGTTCTTCGGTCTCCGTCTGTACAGAGACTGGCCTGCCATGGCGGATGACCGGCTGGATTTTATAGCTTCCCTGGGACGCGCGCTCTAAAACGCGGCCGGCAAATTCGGAGATCTCGATGGTGTTCCGGTAGCTTTTCGCCAGAAGGTAAAAGCTGTCGCTTTCCTTTCGGAACATCACTTCCTTGAGTCCCTCCCAGTCATTCATGCCCGTCTCGTAGCGGATGTTCTGGGACACGTCGCCCATGATTGTGAAGTAGCAGTCCTCTAAAAGCTCCCGCATCACATAATAAATCATCTCGCCGAAGTCCTGGGCCTCGTCGATGATGATCTGGCTGAATTCCTCCGGCTGTTTTTTCACGAGGATCCGCTTCCAGATCAGGCACATGGCCGCGGCGTCGTAGATGTCGAATTGCCCGTCCTTTATGTGGGCGGCCGTCTCCTCCCAGGCGCCGTCTCCCAGGCTTTCTAAAAATTCCAGATAGATGCCTGCCTCCGTCCACTTCTTCTCTGCCGTGTTGTAGAATTTTTTATACGATAGAATTTTTTCTATGCGGTATCCGCTCTCTTTTTCCGTGCATAAAAATTTAAGCCGTGATTTCAGCCGCTCGTTTAACAGCTTTTCAAGCTGGAGTAAGGACATCTGCGGGTTCCGCTCCATGGTTTCCCTGATATTCTCTTTGGAAAGGACGGTGCCGAGCTCATTGTCCCGGATATCGGCTGGTGCGATGGCCGCCCGCCTCTTTTCCTCCAGAAAGGCGTCCAGCTTCTTTATGAACGGCAGCTTGCTTTTTACCGGCGCCATGGCGTCGTCCGGCATGATTTTATATTTTTTCTTCCATGCGTTTCCCATAAGATAAGGAAGGAACACGTCCATCCGCATCTGGCTCACATGGTTTACGTCTAACTCCGGAAGGCCGCTGCTGATATAATTTAAAAGCATGTCGCTGCTTCCGACGATGCAGAATTCCGACGGTTTATAGCGGTCTTCGTAGTTGTAAAGCAGGTAGGAAATCCGGTGCAGGGCCACGGTCGTCTTTCCGCTGCCGGCTACGCCCTGAACGATGATGTTTTTAAACGGGATGTCACGGATGATTTCGTTCTGTTCCTTTTGAATGGTTGCGATGATGTCCCCGAGAACGGCCTCTTTATTCTGGGACAGATACTTGATGAGCAGTTCGTCGTTGGCCGCCACGTCGTCGTCATAAAAGCCGAGGAGTGTCTCGCCGTCGATGTCATAGGTTCTCTTTTTCTTTAAGTCGATGTCCACGGTACCGCCGCCCGGCACGTCGTAGCTTCCTTCGCCGAGCTCGTTTTCATAATAGACGCCGGATACGGGCGCCCGCCAGTCTACGATGACTACGTCGTCGGAGTTGCGCGTGACGCCGTTTTTCCCGATGTAGCGGCTCTCCGTCAGTCCGTATGTGTAATCCTCGTAGTCGATGCGGCCGAAATACGCTTTTTTTAAGGCCGCGCGGTTTTTCCGCAGCGCATTCTCCGTGTATTCCAGAATGCTCTGCCCGGCGGCAAGCTGGCCGTAGGAGTCGCCTTCTCCTTTTTTCACGGCCTGATAGAGCTCGGTCACTTCTTTGCGGTAGCCGGATATCTTTTCCTCGTAGCCGCGGATGTTCTCCCGGATGATGTCCAGGCAGTCCTTTAGGTGCTGCTCTTCATGGAGCCGCTCCCTGTCTTTCCCCTCTGTCATGTTTTTTCTCCTTTACTTTTCTCAAATTTCCCTTATCGGCCATTTCGGCCCGGCAGCGGCAGCCGGTGCAGCTTGCGCGCTGTCCGTAAATCTGAAGCAGGCACCGCCTCCCATCCATGGGCGGCACCTTCCAGCATAAGGCGGGGAATTATTATAACAGAGGTTGGGGGAAAAATCCAGAGGGGGAATGGAAAATTCAGGGGATTGACATTTTTTCTTTTTGGGTTTAAGATAATGGTATCCAAGAATTCTAAAAGTTGCATATGTACAAAAAAGTCCCCCAGCGAAGTCTCAAGCTCTGGGGAGCTTTTTAGGCTGGTTGCCTGGTTCGACAAGTTCGAGCTTATTTTCTTGCAATCAATTCTATCGCAGCAATTCCATACACCAAATGTTATCAGCCAATATTAAAAATACACTCGATATTTCCTCATCTGCTCAAACAACACCTGCTCTACTCTGCGGTAAATCTTCTCTCCATACAGCTCTTTCACAAATTCCAGTTCCCTGGACGCCTCTTTTTCGGAAAAAGAGAATTTTAACTGCATCCCATATAATTTTTCAGCAGCTTCAGCCTGCACATCGAAATCGCAATCAAAGGGCTTGGCCCGAACGCGCCTGATGCAATCATAAAGATCTTTGTCCAGAGGATAATCATTGAGATCCGCAAGCAGGGCCAGGCCATTATCAAAAATCGGGCAGAGGCGGAATTCCTTCGTCTTCTCATTTCGGATAACCGCCAGATTGTTTGTATGGCGGTCTTCGTTCAAAAAGAACGAATCCAGTTCCAGCAGCAAGGTCAGATATTTTCCCACTTCTGTCAGGCCGGTGGTTTGCTCAATGAAGTCTGCCGTATAGCGAATCCGCTCCTGAACTTCATCTATCCCGCCAAGCACTGCCGCCAGCCCCCGGCCTTTATAGGCGCGGTGCAGCCGCTCAAACGGCACCAGCATTTCGTCTTTTCCCCGAAAATTTTTGCTGACACAGCCGGGAATTTCTTTTCCCCGGTACCGAATCAGCACAGGCTCATATTCTGCAAAGCCGGGCACATTGGACAGCTTTAAAAGCCGTGATATCAAAACTTCAGCCAGAGCTTCATAGCCCATGTGGTCGGCTTTATACCACCTGCCGCCCAACTGCCATTTCGGCTGATCGCCTTTCGATGTATATCCTTGAATCGGTTCCTGCCTGACAGCATCAAGATTGATGATTTCCATACGCTGCTCCTTCCATCGGGTAGTAGCTGAACTTCAGCCACATGTCATCCTCGGACGTCCGTCCCCGCGTTTTTTCTACGATCTGAAGCGGGTCATAGCATGGGAGCTGAAGTTCCTTTAATATTTCTTTTGCATTGCCGCGGGCAGCGGGAAAACAGCGCTCCCTCAAAAATGTTTCAAAGTCATTCCAGGTAGGATTTTCAATCACGCCGAATGCACGGTGAAGCAAGTCCTTCGTTTTATTCTGAACCATTACCCTTTGATTTAGAAAATCTACATCAATGACTGTGCAGGGATGCTGCTGATACATATAAGTCATACGCAGCGTATAGCCTTTCGCCGGCTTTTCATTCAGATATTTTCCTATTACCTGCCGGGAGGTTTGGAAACGCTCTGCCGCTTCCTTCACTGTCATTCCGTCTTCAATCAGGCCGCGGATCGTCTCCACATCTTCCGAAGTAAATTTTTTCTTCCGGCCTGCATTTCGGGAATTCTTAATTTTGAGTGTCCGCGCAATTTTGGTTAATTCCTCTACATCATCCGTCCCAAACAAATCCAAACATACTTTACGGTAATCCACAGCCATCCGATTTCCCTCCTTTCATGATTATATGCAATTATTTTAATTTAATTCCATTATATCCAAGGCAGTAAAATTGTCAATACTTACAGTAACGGCGGTTCTCCCCCGCCCAGGAAAGAACCGCCGTCTGCCAACTCTTATTCTTCTGTCTCCACATCCCGCGTCGCAATCACATCGCGCCCAAGTCCCAGAACATTCTGAATCACCACGTCGCCCATATGTACCGGCGCTGTCACAGCCGTCTTTTTGATCTCGCCCATGACGTCCATGATTTTTCCCTTTGGAATCGGCCCGGAGAGCCGGACGCTCACAAGGGGCATATCGCCGCCTTCCACAAGCACGGAGGATGCAATGTTCCTCACCGGGTTTGTCAGCTCCTGTTCCACGTAGCCGGCGCCTTTTTCGCACTTATTCCCG
Organism: Eubacteriaceae bacterium Marseille-Q4139; assembly: GCA_018223415.1. Lineage (NCBI taxonomy): Bacteria > Bacillati > Bacillota > Clostridia > Eubacteriales > Eubacteriaceae > Eubacteriaceae bacterium Marseille-Q4139. The sequence goes on from JAGTTQ010000001.1 coordinate 1,674,431, forward strand.
GCCACGGACAGGACTTTCCCGTCCTCAAACTCGGCCGTTACCTCACAGCCGTTGGGACATAAAATACAGGTAAATGTCTTATTCAACGCTCGTCACCACCTTTATGTCAGCCCCGGAAACCAGCTTTTTCGCCGGGAGCTTTATATTCTCCATCTCGGCCGGGAGAAGCTTCGGATATTTTCTGGATACGAGAAGTGTCCCGTCCTGCCAGATTTCCACCGTGCAGTCACGAACCGGCTTTTTCGGCCGGAAAGAAAGGGAAACGTCGTCCTTTCCCGTGATTTTCTGCGGCACCGTATAGCCCACAAGCCCGCCGGTCTCCACGCGGATTCCCGCCTCGGGAAAACCGTCCTTTACATACTGCGCCGCGGACTTAGCGAGCCGCTCCGCCTCCAAAGACACAAAATCCACCAGATCATGAACATGAAGCACATTTCCTGCCGCGAAGATGCCCGGCACTGTCGTCTGGTAAAACTCGTCCACAATCGCGCCTTTCGTTCTGGAATCCAGCTCGACCCCGGCCATCAAAGACAGCTCGTTTTCCGGGATTAACCCCACGGAAAGAATTAACGTATCGCAGGCGTATTCCTTTTCTGTCCCGGGAATCGGCTTTAAATTTTCGTCCACCTGGCTCACCTCGACGGCCTCAAGACGGTCATGACCTTTGATTTTCGTCACGGTGCGGCTTAAATATAGCGGGATATCATAGTCGTTTAAGCACTGTTCGATGTTTCTCGGAAGCCCGCTGGGATACGGCTGGATCTCGAACACCGCCTCCACCCTGGCGCCCTCTAACGTCATGCGCCTTGCCATGATCATGCCGATGTCGCCGGAGCCCAAAATAATCACATGGCGTCCCACCATCTTGTTTTTCAGGTTGATGTACGTCTGGGCCACGCCGGCCGTGAACACGCCGGACGGCCGTTCGCCGGGGATCGAAAGGGCGCCCCGCGTCCGCTCCCTGCATCCCATGGCAAGGATTACGGCCTTTGCCTGGTAAATGAGAAGTCCGTCTCTCGTGGCCGCCGTCACCTTTTTGTCTGCCGTCAGGCCGATGACCGTCGCATCCGTCACGTATTCGATGCCCATGGCTTTTACCTCGTCGATGAACCGTGCGGCATACTCCGGCCCGGAAAGCGTCTCACCGAACCTGGTGAGGCCGAAGCCGTCATGGATGCACTGACGCAGGATACCGCCCAGGCTGTGTTCCCGCTCAAGAATTAAAATATCGCCGATGCCGTTTCTCTTAAGCTCGGCCGCCGCCGCAAGCCCGCCGGGGCCGCCGCCGATGATGATGACCTGCTTGTTTCTGATTTCGCTCATTTCGTCCGCACCTCCCCGGTGAAAAGATAGGAACCGCGCCTCTCATACGTCAGGTCTTCCGGCCGGATTCCCTTTTCCTTCATGAGAAGCTCCGTGATCCTCGTCTGGCAGTAGCCGCCCTGGCACCGCCCCATCATGGCGCGGCAGCGGTATTTGACACCTGTCACGGTCTGGGCGCCGAGAGGCCTTCGGATGGCGTCTAAAACCTCGGCCTTTGTGATGGTCTCACAGCGGCAGATGATTTCGCCGTAGTCGGGATTTTCCTCGATTAACCTGGCCTGTTCCTCGGGGCTCTTGTCACGGAACGTCACAAAGCGGCGGCGGATCGGGTCGAAGTTCGGATTTTCCTTTAAGTCCTCCACCTCTTTTATGAGACGCACAATCTCTTTGGAAATCGGCACGGCGCTCGTAAGGCCGGGCGATTCGATGCCCACCAGGTTCACGGCATGGGGCGCAATGTCGTCGCGCCGTTCGATGATAAAGTCATGGAAGCCGCCTACGCCCTTGGGATTTAGCTTCGGCCGGATGCCGGCAAAGTTGCGGATAAAATACTCTTTTTTCAGGTACGGGAAAATCCGGCTTCCATCCTCGATTAACATGTCCATAATTTCCTGGGTCGCCGCATAGTTGTCCCGCTCGTCGATGTACTCGGTGCTCGGGCCCACCATGATATTTCCGTCCAGCGTCGGCGTCAAGTGGATGCCGAGGCCGCCGGTCTTTATGTTGGGAACCGGGTAGGCCGGGAGCGGCAGCATGCTGCTGACCTTTTTATCCAGGATAAAATATTCGCCGCGGCATGGGTAGATGGTGTACTCGTCGATGCCGAGCATGGCCGAAATTTTGTCGGCGCCGAGGCCGGCACAGTTTACGACCCACCTGGTGCGGATATCGCCGCTCTTTGTCTTTACGGTGTAGATTCCCTGTTCATCGCGGGAAATGGCCGTCACCTCGCTGTCGGTGAAAAATTTCACGCCGTTTTTTGCGGCATTTTCCGCCATGCCGTAGGTGAACTGGAACGGGCTTAAAATGGCTGTCGTCGGCGACCACATGGCGAAGTTTCCGCCCACCTTCGGCGCCTTTTTGTCGATAAAATCACGGCCAACGATCTCGATGCCGCGGATCCCGTTTTTCTCCCCCTGTTCCTTTAAGCCGTAAAGATGTTCCCTGTCTTCTTCCGTAAAGCCCACCACCAGCTTCCCCGTCCGCCGGTACGGGATGTCAAGCTCCTTTGCCACCTGATCGAAGGTGCTGTTCCCCTCCACACAGAATTTTGCCATCAGCGAGCCGGTCTTGTTGTTGAAACCGGCGTGGAGAACCGCCGAGTTCCGGGAGCTGGTCTCCATGCAGACATCCGGCCCCTTTTCCGCCACACAGATTTTTAACTGGTACCTGGAAAGCTCCCTTGCTGCGGCACAGCCTACGACTCCTGCGCCGACTACCAGCACGTCATACGTTTCGGTCATCGTTTTCTCCCTTCCCCTCCCGGCCTTCCCTGGATTTGTACATTGAATTTTCCCCTGCTTTTCGCTATAATAAAACTGTTGATCCGGAAGACGGGAGGCTAAGATTTCTTAGCATTATTATACATGAAACGGCAGAGACAGTAAAAGACATTTTCCGAATAGAGCCATAGCCTTTCGCGCATGGCAGGCCGGCATGGAGGCGCCAATGGAAGAACGGCAGTTTGAATATTTCCTCACCATCGCAAAAGAAAAAAACATATCCAAAGCAGCCAGACGGCTTTTTATTTCCCAGCCGACTCTGAGCAAATATCTGCTCAGCCTGGAGAGCGAGCTTGGCGTCCAGCTTTTTAAGCGGAACCGGAATGAGTTAGAAATCACAAAAGCCGGCGAAATCTACCAGAACTACGCCAGGCAGTTCCTCGCTCTTGCAGGCCAGCTCAAAAAAGAGCTCTCTGCCGCGGAAAACCAGGAAAAAGAGAGCATCTCCCTCGGCATCACGCCGTGGATCAGCGGATACATCGCCTTTCAGATCATGAATACGTTTTCCAAACGCCATCCCGAGGCCAGCCTCAACATCGTCGAGGACTTCGGCGGAAATCTTTTTTCCCTTTTTCTCGACAAAAAGCTGGATTTCGTCCTGTCCAATATCACAGATCCCGTCCGCGGAAAGCTTCCGGATACGGACGGATACGTGCCGGTTCTCCGTGACCGGCTCCTTGTTGTCGTCCCCAGACAGATTTCCGAAGACTTCGGCCTGCCGAAAGAAGACACCAGCTTCGCGGCGCCCGGCCGTCTTACAGGCCTGCCTTTTAAGGGCTGCCCGATCATCACGGGAAAGCCCCACCAGCATCTCCACACCATCATAAGCGCCATCGTGGATTTTTACGGCATCAAGCCGTCCTCGGTCATTGAGAGCCAGAACACGGACAACTGCTTAAACCTTGCGGAGTCCGGTCATGGGATCTCCTTTATTCCGGAGCTTTACACCTGGAACCGGCCGCCTCTCAAAGACGCCGGTATCTATGCTGTCGACGACGAAAAATTCGACTATACCAGGTACGTCTATTTTCACAAAGAAAAAAAGTCCCCCGCAAAGGAGGACCTTCTCGCAATTATTCAGGATGTCTGTCAGGAGCTCCAGGCAAAACGCCCGTAATTTCCAAGGAACGCCCTTGTCCGCTCGTTTTCAGAGCCGAACACCTGCTCCGGCGTGCCTTCCTCTTCGATGGTTCCGTCGGCCATGAAGATGACCCGGTCGGAAATATCCCTTGCAAACGCCATTTCATGAGTGACGATCACCATGGCGATCTGAAGATCCGCCAGGGATTTGATGACCTTTAAGACCTCGCCCGTCAGCTCCGGGTCCAGCGCCGACGTCGGCTCGTCGAAAAATAAAAGCTTTGGCTTCAGCGCCAGAGCCCTTGCGATGGCGACCCGCTGGCACTGGCCGCCGGAAAGCTGGTACGGGTAGGCATCTTCCTTTCCTGCAAGACCCATCTGTTTTATGAGCGCCTCCGCTTCCCTCTCCACTTCCTTTTTCTCCCGTTTCTGAACTGAAATCGGCGCGTCCGTGATGTTTTTCATGACCGTGTAATGGGGGAAAAGATTAAAATTCTGAAACACCATTCCGAAACATCCGCTTATTTCCCGCAGCGTCCGTTTTCCTGCATAGCGGACGGCTTTGTCCCGGTCTGTCCACATGGCCGGCGTCCCCATGTAGCGGATTTCCCCGCCGTCCGGCGTCTCCAACATGGCGGCGCACCGGAGGAGCGTAGACTTCCCGGAGCCGGAGGGGCCGATGATAGACACGATCTCGCCTTCTTTTACGGAAAGGGAAATGTCTTTCAATACGGCCTGCCCGCCGAAGGCCTTTTCCATATGGTTCATTTCCAAAAGCTTCATGGTTCCCTCCTATTTATAATATGAAAGCCGCTTTTCCGCATACTCCATGGCCGCGGCCACGAGAGCGTTAAAGATGTAGTAAAACAGCCCGGCAGCGAAGAAAGCAGCAAGCGACGTCTCCCGGGCGGCGATTTCCTTTGCCATGGAAAACATCTCCGTCACAGCGATGGTGTAGGCCAGGGAAGTGTCCTTTACCAGCGTGATGACCTCGTTTGTGACCGACGGCAGGATCTGCTTTATGACCTGCGGCAGAATGATTTTCCGGAAGGCCTGGGGCCTTGTGTAGCCGAGAAGCTTCGCTGCCTCATACTGCCCTGCCGGCATGGACTGGATCCCGCCCCGGAAAATTTCCCCGAAATAGGCGGCGTAGTTGATGACAAAAGCGATGAACGCGGCCCAAAGGCGGTAGCCGCCGCCGATGGGGATCCGGAACAGGTAAAACGGGCCGAAATAGACCACCATGAGCTGAAGCATTAACGGCGTTCCCCGCATGACCGAGATATAAAATTTTACAAGATTTCTTATGAGGGGATTTTTCGACATCCGCCCAAAGGAGACGAAAAGCCCCAGCGGCAGGGAAAAAACAAGTGTCACCGCGAAGATGGCGGCGCTCACTTTCAGTCCTTCCAATAGCCGCAGCATCATGACTGCCAGTTCCATATCCGTTCTCCCGCTTCTTTTCTATTCTGAAATCGTAATGTCCTTTCCGAACCATTTTTCGGAAATCTGTTTCATGGTGCCGTCCGCATACATGTCGTCTAATGCCGCCTGTACCTTATCACGAAGCTCTGTATTTCCAAGCTTGAAGCCGACAGCGTATTCCTCCGTGGAGATGGAATCGTCAAGGATCACAAACGGGGCGTCCTCGCCGCGGCTTTCCATCTGGTAGCCAGCCACGATTACATCCATAACGACGGCATCGGCGGCTCCCATTTCCAGATCCATAAACGCAGTGTTGTAATCTGCCACCTGATTTAAGCTTCCGAAGCTGTCCATGAGCTCCGGCATGGCTTCCAGCGCCCGAAGGCCGGTGGAATCGGCCTGCACCTCCACGTTTTTCCCGGCCAGGTCATCCTCGGATGCGATGCCGGAATCTTTTCTTACAACAATGACCTGGCTGTTCTCCATATAGGGCTTCGTCCAGGTATATTCTTCCTCGCGCCCCGTCATGGTAAAGCCGTTCCAGATACAGTCGATGGTGCCGGCCTCCAGCTCCATGTCCTTGGAATCCCAGGCGATGGGCTGCGCCTTAAACGTCATTCCCATCCGGTCTGCGGCCTCTGCCGCCAGCTCCAAATCAAAGCCGGTGTACTCCCCGTTTTCATCAACGAAACCCATGGGCGGGAATTCTTTGTCAAAGCCGACGATAAAGTCCGGCTTTTCGGATTCCTCTGCCGATTCGGAGACGGTTTCTGTTACTTCTTCTGCGCTTTCTGTTTCTGCGGGGGAAATGGCCGTTTCTTCTGCCTTCGTATCTGCCGTCTTCCCGGCCGCCGCGGTATTCGTGCCGGAACATCCTGCCAGAGATAAAACCATAACTGCTGCCATTGCCATGCTGATTATCTGTCTTTTCATAATGTTGTCTCCTCTCGTTCTCTGTTGTGGTATCATGGTAGCATACTAAAGTATTTTTGTAAAGCACTTTTTTCACAGATATGGAAATGCCTGCGGAAAATTTGTTTAAAAGGTCTGGAATGCATGCCCGAACGGGGCGTGAAATGCGAGCTTGATATTATAATCCGTCAATTTAGCTTATTGTTTGCAAAAGCTTCCTATATTTCTTATTATGTCATGTTTTTTCTTCTTTACTATTTCAAAAAAATAAAAAATATCCCTTTAACCATACATTTGCCATGTATTAAGAATAGCATACAAGCTGGAAAACCTCAATAGAAATCAGGAATTTTTTCCTATATTTTCCATTTCCTTCCATTTTGCCGCCCTTTAAAGGCGGTTCTTTAGAAGGCGGACGCCAGGCGGCCTCTCATAATAAGAATTATGTAGCAGTTGGGGGAAAAGGCATGAAACAGGATTTAACAGGACGGAGATTCGGCTATCTGACGGTGCTTGGAAAAAGCAGCCGGGGTGACGCGCGCCATCCCTATTGGGACTGCCTGTGCGACTGTGGGAATCGAAAAACCATTGAAGAGTCCCATTTGAAAAACGGGCATACAAAGAGCTGCGGCTGTTACCGGAAAAAGGTGCGCTCCGGGCTTATAACTGATCTTTCCGGGCTGCGCTTCGGAGGCCTGACGGCCATCGGGGCGGTTCCGGGAACAGACGGGCGGGATACCTACTGGCTCTGCCGCTGCGACTGCGGAAACTGGATGGTCTGCCAGCAGGATTCCCTCAGACAAGGGCTGGCAAAATGCTGTGAAGCCTGCCGGGATAAACGGCGGGCCGGAAAAGCTCCGGCTGCAAAGGAAGAGAAAACTGACCGGGTACAGCGGATCTCCGGCCGGAAGCTGTATGCAAACAATACGAGCGGCCGGAAAGGCGTCTATAAAAAGGGCGAAAACCGCTGGCGCGCTTCTATCGGCTTTCACGGCAAGGTCTACCATCTCGGGACTTTCCAGACCTACGAAGACGCCGTGAGGGCAAGGCGCGGAGCCGAGGATATTTTCTGCGGCTTTTCCGACGGACACACAGATACATAGAAAATAAGGAGTGGGGATTTTTTCCGGCTGTCTGCCGGGGAATGAGCCACTTTTTATTTACGCGGATGGCGCCTGGAAGGACATTCCTGCAAGTTTTTCCGATCGCTTTTCGCGGCGGGAGCAATTTTATGATCCCGTTATAAAAAATCAAGGGACGGCAAAACCATGCGGCCGTCCGGGGGAAAGGAGCAGCTATGGGTAAAAAGTATTTAGCAGCGTTTCTGGCAGCAGTCCTGATGGCGAACAGCGCAATAACTGGCTTTGCGGCTGTCGGGTCGGCCGGAAACGCAAACGGGGCATCGTCTTCGGCCGGCGAAACTTTCGCTGACGGGAAGAAGGCGACGGATTCCAACGCAGAACAGCCTGAATTTGATGTCGTGTACACGGTTCTTCCGGAAGAACTGGAAGACATGGCCGAGGTCGACGGGCCGGATTCTGTAAAGGCCGGCAAAGACCTGAAATTCCATGTGAAACCGGAAACCGGCTATGAAATCGAAAGCGTGACAGCGAACGGACAGGTGCTGGAAGGAAGCAGGGGCCTTCTGGGGCTTGGAAAGAGCTGGAGCTATCAGGTGGAGAAGGTTTCGGAGGACTGTGAGGTTGAGATTGTTTTGGCGGAAATCGCCAGCACAGCCGCCGGGCAGAATACGAAACTTGTTCTGGCAAACGCACCGGTTCAGACGTCTTCCAATGCGATCCGGGTATCGGAGACTGAGTCGGGAGACACGGATGTTACTTTTAAGTCTTTGAGTGAGGCGGTAACAGAGGCCGCGGATGGGGCGACGGTTTATGTGCTGAGGGATCTCACTGCGACAGAGCGAAGCCTGATTGATAAAAAGACAATCACCATTGACGGGCAGGGGCACACCGTGACCAGAGGCGAAAATTTTACGCTCGCTAGTGATACGAATCGCGGCGGTTATAACGCGGCGATGATTGAGGTTGCCAACGGCTCGAGAGTGACGTTTACTGACATTACGCTGGACGATGCTGGCTTTCGAGAGGGAACCAAATTTGAAGACGCCATAGGAGGCGATGGCGATAAAAAAAATGAAGAAAGAGTCCAAGACGCCATTATCGCAGCATACGGCGACGGGAAAGGAACCATTATTCTTGGAGAAGGGACAACGCTCCAGAATTTTGGCGGCTTATCCGCAGTCCGTATTGGCGGCGTAAACGGGGAAGGCAGCACTCTTATTATGGAATCCGGAAGCAAAATTATTGACGACGGATTTACAGACCGGGAAGGCGGCTTTGCCGCAGTCTGGAACCAAGGCGGTACCTTTACCATGGAGGACGGAGCCGAAATATCGGATGTCTATGGACGTGCACTCTATTCTCAGGACGGCGGGAAGTCGGAAATCAATGGTGTGATTTCCCGTATTACGCCGGTTGGAAAGCCCAATTTTCAAGCATATAATCTCGGGACAGAAGGCCGCGGATTTGGCGGGATCGCTGTGTACGAAGATTCTTCTTCCGAGGTTACGCTTGGGGCTTCCGGACGCATATGCGATATAACAGCATCTAAAAGCGCAGATGTAGTCCTGTTTATAAAGGGCACCTCTAAATTTACTATGGAAAATGGCTCTAAGATTTCTGATATCACGTTAGGCGGTATTGCTGAATGCGACGGTAATAACACAATAAAAATCGATGGAAAAATTAGTAATTGCAGTCTCGAGAACGTCGCAATCCGGATACGCGGCAATAATAATACTTTTGAGTTGCTAGAGCATGGAATTATCACGGAATGCGATACAACAGATGTCGGTGCCATTTATACAAATTCATTACGTGAAAAACTTACAATTTCCGGCGAAATCAGCTATATCACTCAACCAGCTCTCTTTATTGCGGCAAACCGTGGTCAGGGAGAGAATAACATGCCGGTTTGCACCATAACAAAAACAGCAAAAATTCGGAATAATACCGGATATGGTGTTAGAGTCGGCAATACTGCAAAACTTGTAATGGAAGGCGGAACCATATCCGGAAATACGGAAGGTGGAATCCGTATAAAATCAGATAATACGCTTACACCGACCCTCGTCAGCATGACAGGCGGCCATATTACTGAAAATGGAGGCCCAGGCATTCGATTTGAAGGCTCTTCAAAGGCACAGACAATTGTCGATATCGAAGGAGGTATTATAGAAAAAAATGCCCTTGAAGTATCCGCTACCTCTCTAAACTCCGAAAATGAAAACCAGCGTCTATTTATCAAATCCGGAGTTGTAAAGGGCAATAGAAGCGTTAATTTTTCTTCTGAATTGTCGGAAATACTTTCCGGAATAACTCCCGTTGGCACACTCACACTGGATGAAAATTATGCGGATGTCCATCTGGGAAGAGCCAAATCCGATGCAGTAAACCAGATTAAGTCTCTCGTTCAGACAGAGCATCCGGACTGGACTCCCATCGGTACCTCAGCCCTCTGGATCATGCCATCAACAGAGGAATACCACTTTACCCTCACACGGCCGAGTTCTACCAAGAAAACCGGACTCTTTGCCGCATATATCCCGCTAAAAGAAGATGGCACTCCGGCAGACGATGCAGCTCTGACTTTAGAGGAAGTGGAAAATCAGGCGGAAATTGATGTCACCATGAAAAACCTCACACCGGGAACGGCGTATGCGCTTATGTTCGTGAACAATAACGAATACACGCTTTCGCCGGACGACATCACGATTTATACCGGCGGCGGCCAGGGCGAGGAGACCTCGGAATCCGGCTTCCCGACCGTTACATTAAACAACTGTCTGGACAGCATCCGTAAGCTGGAAGTCAATGGCGAAGACACCCCCTTCACAGGTGACGCCGCCATGGAACATCTGGTAAGTCTCCTTTCCGTCAGCTATCAGGATGAAAACGGAAACCTTGTTGACGACGATACGGCAGCCGGTGAATACGAAGTTCATCTGGAGCTTACAGATCCGTCGACAAAACTCCAGATCAATGAAAACGAGGTTGCAGGCTTTGAGCCGGGAACGCTGATTGTCCGTCACACGGAGAACATCAGTGCAGCCCAGGACGGAACCATCACTCATCTCCTTGCAGAAGAAGAGCCAGCGGCGCCAGTGGAACATGCTGTGGCCGTGAAAAAGGCGAACGCAACGTATTACATCAACAACGATAATGAGCGCAGAATAACCAATACCGACGGTATCTCCATCCTCGACGATGATCTTCTTCTCGAAGATGAAGGCGACAACCGTCAGGCGCTTCTGGAAGCAAAGGCCGAAGAAGTCCTTCCGGAAACCGCGCCAGGCGAGGGATACCAGTATGATTTCCATTACCTCGACCTGGTGGATGCATACAACGGAAATGCATGGGTATCTGCCAGCAGCGGCTCCACCGTCTATCTCCCGTACCCAGAGGGAACCGATTCCAGTACCGACTTTACGCTGGTTCATTTCATGGATCTGCACAGGGAATACGGCATCCGCGGACAGGCGCAGGTGGAAGAAGCCATTGCAAACAGCCAGGTTGAGCTTTTCCAGAAAGGAAGCGCCGACCGGCCTCTGGAAATGACAGAAAACGGTATCCGCTTCGAGGTGGGAAGATCCGGCTTCAGCCCCTTCGCTCTCGTATGGAAGGTACCGACCCACAAGATTTTCATCGAGCGGATCAATGATGAAACAGGAGAAATCATCACAACGGATGAGCTGGAGCTTCGTGAGGGACAGCCGTATGACGTGACGTCAGAAGCAAAAAAAGCCATCTCCGGCTATACCTTCAGCCATGTGGAAGATGAAACGCTCTTAACTGGAACCTCCCTGACCCAGGATATTGTCATCAAGTCTTACTACACGAAGGACAAGACGCAGTACACCGTGACAGTCCTGTACCTGGATAAGGACAGCAGAGAGGCCATCGCAGAGCCGTTTATCAAGGCATTTGCTGTCGGAACGGCATATGATGTCTCGGAAGCTCAGGTCACCATTGACGGGTACACCTTTGCGGAAACGGACAAGCCTCTGACCGGACAGGCACCGGCGGACGCGGCTGACCTTGAAATCCGCATATTTTACACCAAGAACACCGACACCCCGGAGCCGCCGAAACCGGAAACCCATACCATCACCGTAAACTACCTCGACGCAGAAACCAGACAGCCCATCCCGAGCGTCCAGCCGTATGCGGAAAAGAAGGAAAGCGGTGCGGCATATGACGTGACGGCCGCGGCAGAGCTCGCCATCGAAGGCTATACCAGGAGCACCGTTGAAGGCGACGTTTCCGGCACAGTAGGAGCCGCAGACATCGTCATTAACGTCTTCTACACAAAGAATGCCGAAACCCCGGATCCGGAGCCGAAGCCTCCGGTTTCCCACACCGTTACCGTTCATTATCTGGAAGACGGAACAGGACAGGTATTAAAGCAGGCTTCCTCCGTTGACGTCGAGGACGGCTCCGCCTATGATGTGAGCCATCTCACCGCAGCAGAAATTGCCGGCTACCGGATCGTCCGCATAGAAGGCAATGCAGCCGGTGAGTCTCTGACCGGTGATCTCGATATCCGCGTATATTATGAAAAGATTCCGGCAGAGACGCCTGGAACCGACGATGAGAATGATGACGATGATGACGGCGGCCGTTCCGGACGCGGCGGCACCTACACCGTCGGCTTAAACGGCAGATGGGTACATATGGATCCGCAGAACATCAACATCCCCATCAGTGCCCCGGTACCGGAAGGCGCGACACCTGTAACAGCCCCGGAATACCATCAGTGGAAGTTTATCCTCAATGACGGCACGGCCTTAAGAAGCCAGTGGGCGTTTGTGAAGAACCCCTATGCCGTCGAAGGACAGCCGTCCGAAGGCTGGTTCTGCTTCGACGCTGACGGGATCATGCAGTACGGCTGGTACCTGGATACGGCCACACAGAAGTGGTACTATCTGCACAGGACATCGGACGGCATGCTCGGAACGATGATCGAGGGCTGGCACTTCGACGAACAGGACGGAAAGTGGTACTACTTAAAGCCGGGCACCGGCGAGATGCTGACCGGCTGGCAGTACATTGGTGAAAAATGGTACTACCTGAACCCGACGCCAATGGCCGTCACCTGGAACTTTAATGAAAAGACAGGCGGCTGGACATACAACGGCGCAGCGGAGCGGCCGTTCGGCTCCATGTACCAGAATGAAATGACGCCGGATGGATACTTTGTAGACGAAAACGGCGTCTGGGCGCAGTAGTCAGTTTTGGCGCAGAGCCTCGAAAGGGCAGGATTTCCAATGGGATCCTGCCCTTTTTCCTGCCTAAAATCGCAGGAATGCTCTTCCTGTTTTCTGTTCAAGCTGTTATAATATAAGCAGATGACAAAGACATGGGAGCGGCCAGACGCCGCAGCAGTATCCGGCGCACCCATACCAAAGAAATCCTTAGTTATTTTTCAGAGAGGGGAGTTTGTTTATGAGCAAGAATCAAATTACCATCACTTGGAACGGCCATTCCTGTTTCACTGTCTCTGCCGACGGTTATTCCATCGTTTTTGATCCCTACGCGCCGGGCTCTGTCCCGGGACTTGAGCCGCTTTCCCTGACTGCGGATCAGGTGCTTTGCAGCCACGAGCACGGCGACCACGGATATCGGGAGGCCGTGACGGTGAACGCAAATCCGGTTCAGAATCCGTTTGAGATCCTGAAAATCGACACCTACCACGATGATCAGAAAGGCGAGCTTCGCGGGCCCAACCGCATCCATATCCTGAAAGCACATGGAATGAAGGTGGTTCATCTGGGAGACCTGGGATGTTCCCCCGATGCGGAACAGATGGAGCTGTTGAAGAAAACGGATGTGCTTCTGCTGCCTGTCGGCGGGTATTATACCATCGACGCCGCCCAGGCCAGAGACCTGGCGCTTAAGCTGGCGCCCCGCATTGTGATTCCGATGCATTACCGCTCCGATACCTTCGGCTATCCCGTTATCGGACGGCTGGAAGCGTATCTGGAATTATGCAAGGACGTGGTGCGGTACGATACGAATACCTTTGTACTGGATGAAGATTCCAGGCCGCAGACGGCTGTGCTGACGCTTAATAAATAGAGGAAAAGGAAAGAGTCCCACTAGATGCGCACCGATAAGGAAGTATCACAAGTAAATGAACTTAACGGCTGACAAAAAGGCTTGCAAACAAAAACAGAGAGCGAATCACTTCCAAAAGTGGTTGGCTCTCTGTTTTTCTGTCTGCTTATTAGTGGCAGCAGCTTAGTCCGCCACAAAATCACACGAGAACTGCGCCGTGTCTCCATCCCATTCGATGGAGAAAACGTCCGATACGATATCCTGACCAAATACATCCGTGATTCTGAAAATCATGGCGTATTGCCCCTCAGGCAGATCTTCCCCGGAAAATACATGGTCTTCATCCAGCGTAAATATTTCTGACTCAACTGTGTCAACTACATGGATGCTGCCATTGTCCAGAGAAACGTGACGGCGGGTCATCACAATAGGCATGCCATAATAGTCATACAATTCAATGGATTTCCGGCTGGGCAGCGAAAGGCTGTTCGCCGTGTCTCCATCCCACACGCCATAAACTTCGAACTGACCTTGAAACACGTCTTCATTCGCATCGGGCTTCACACTGTCCATGGTCAGCGCCTCGTCGTACACATACGCAAGCCGGAACTCAAAATCCCCCTCCGCGCCTTCCCCAGCATAACTGAACGGCGCGCGGTAGAGGATGTATTCCTGCTTTTCCTCCACGATGTCCATCTCGCAGAAGTGGCCGTTTAATGTCGTCCACTCCGCCGGGAAGTCCGTTTCAAACACCCCTTCGCTAAAGTCGCCAAACACATCGGCATATCCGCCCAGCGTAATCCACCCATCGATATCTTCGTCGTATTGGAAGAAGTACGCGTTAACCGCGCTCACTGCGCTGGGGGCACTGGTGATGCGCAGCTGGGGCATTCCCTCTTCCGTCAGGGCAATTTGAGACTGCACGGTGTAATCCGCACGGGAGATATCCTTGACTTTCTCTGTCTGCTCGTAAACCCACTCAGGCGCGGTCCAGCTCATGTTTGCCGCGTCCAAAAAGGCAAGATAGGGCGCACTTTTGCAGCTCCGCGCATAGTGATCCAGCGCGCCAACAGAGGCGGAAGGGTTGTAAAAGAATGAGATGCCATTGGAATAACTGCGTTTGTCGCCTTTTATATTATATACCACCGCGTCGCGCACCGCTTCATACACTTCGCCGGCCACTTCGCTGGAAAGCGCCTTGCCTCGCAGCTTATCGGCCATATCTGCCAAATCCACCATGGTTTCATCATAATAGCGCTGGGCATCCTGCGTGTAGTAGGCAAACTTAAAAAATTCTTTGGGGTAGGCAAGCTTCTGGCTGATTTCCTCAAACATCTCGTCAAAGGCCTGGCTCACCCGGTCAATTTTCTGAAGGTCAATCACAGAAAAGGTGAGAGTAGACGAAGTACTGATCATGCCAAGTTCCGCGTATTTTTGCTGCAAGGAATCGCAGAAAAACCTGCCCACGGCCGCACCGTCGCATTCCGGGGTATCGTAGAGGTATTGCAGCCACTGGGCATAAGACGTTCCCGCACCGGCTACAATCTCTTCTGAAGCAATGAGATATCTGGCGCTGTCCTCGACGGCCTGTGCCGTCTCCAGCGTGGCCATAAGGCAGGCGTCCATTACAAGGGCCTCCAGCTGCACATCCGCCTTTTTCAGCGCAATCTCCAGTTGGTCCAAGGGCATAATGGCATCTCCATGCAGTTCATCCACAACCAGCCCAGAAACACTGCCGCCGCCATGATCCCACATCACCAGCATATACCGTTTTGCCGGATATTTCTCTGCACTCCAGGAAACAAAGTCTGCCAGCGTATCTGCACTGGCCATGTTGTCCTGGGGAAGCTCTTCCACCAGGCTAAACCCGTCTGTGCCGTAGCTCCAGCGCTGAAGATGGTCAGCGGATATGGTAAGGCCCAGGCTCTCCTCTGCATGCCATTCCTGTGTGCCGCCGGTTTCCATAACAAAATTAACCTGGTCGTTGGGTATAACCTGTGAAATTTCCGTCAGGTTGTAGGTTGCCATTTCGCCATCGCTCTCCAGGTCTGTGCCGCACAGGTAAAGCATAACCGTCCATTCTGCACTGGTTTCATTGGGCAGTTCTTCAACGGTGGAACTTACAGCGGAAGATTCCTCCGCGGAGGAACCCTCAGCAGAGGATTCCTTATCAGACATTCCTTCCACAGCTGGCTCTGAACAGCCGAAAAGCAATGCGGCCATTAGGCAAATCACAAGCACTTTTTTAATACGTTTCATACTAACCTCCTACAAGGGCATACAGGATGCCTCAATACATCTGGGCCGCACTGCGGGAATTGTGGTCTCCCTAATTCATGCCCCGGCCCCTCCACAATTAGAACAGGCTGTTTATATACTCGGTGAGTGCTTCGCGGTCATAGTAGCTTTCGTCCTTATCAATGAGGACATCCGGCGCCACGCCCTGATCCACAGCATAGAAGGAACCGTTGGTCACAGTGCTGAGGCGGAGGCGGCTGGATATTTGCCATATGGAACCATCTGCACTCGCCAGTGGCTGCACCGCACATGCGCCGCCGCCCGTTTGCCGGCCAAGCAGCGTGACCTGGTTGGAGTTCTTAAACACAGCCGGCACCAGATTGCCGCAGGAGAAACTGACGGGTGAAACCAGGCAGTAGCGGTTTAAATGGGCAATGCTGTCATTTTCGTCAAACTTGCGGTCGCCGTTTACATCCACCCGGTAGTTCGTGGACGACCGGGCGCCGGTCACGGCGTCTTCCAAATGCAGGTCGCATTCTCCCAGGAACCAGGCTATTGTATAAATGGCCGCATCCGCATGGCCGCCGGTGTTCAGACTCAAATCCAGCACCACATTTTCAATGGGGCTGTTTTCTCTGGTAATCTGGGCGTGGGCATACATGATGATCCCAATGGTGTCGGCAATCGGTTCCCCGCTTGCCAAAGCACCGTAGTAATCGTTATCATAATCCGCAGTAAAGCTGTTGAAGGAGATGTACGCCGTATTGCCAATTTCCTGATAAAAACGCATGCCATCCGGGAAGTACTCCCTGGCCGCCGCGCTCAAGCGCTGCGCGTGACCTATGATCCGGTTGGCAGACAGGGATTGCACATTCGGCTCAACTGCCACGTCACCGGCATAAGGGGAAGCGAAAACGAAGGCGCTGTGCAGGTCATCAATGTATCCGTTGATCACATCGCTGAGCGCCACATTGGCCTCAAGTGCGTCCGTACTCTGCATCGCCTGGTCTATGCCGGTCAGCTCAAACAAGGTGCCGAAAGATGGGATATCGTGTTCGTCTTTCAGGCCGTAATTGAATTGCAGCGACAGGCAGGTTTCAACATAATTAAAGCGCGCCAGTTCCGCGCTGCGCTCACGCGGCTCCACGGAATAGTAGGTTTCGCGCATGTCGCCCAAATCAGTCGCTTCAATCATAAACACCGCTTCTCCGTTGTACGCCAGATTGATATAAAAATAAGCCAGGAACAAGTCGGAGAAGGTCTGCAAGGGCATATACCCCTTGCCGTCCTCATAGATCAGTTCGATGAAAAAGTCTTCAAAGTACAGCCCAATGCTTTCACCCCGGCGCACAAAGGAGGAATCGCCGCGCTGAAAAAGCTCCGGCTCCCCGTTTTCATCCAGCCCGGTATTCGACAGAACATCCAGCTGCTGCTGCGCGTAGCTTGCAGTCGTAAACAGGTTGTAGTCATCCCAGCCAATTGAACTCTCGTCAAAATCAATGGATACCCGGCTGCCATTTTCGCGCACAAAGTCCACCATTTTGCCGTCCGTCTCCATGGTCAGCTGGTAGCCGTCGTCCTCCAGGTATCTCTGCGCATCTATCGCCACTTCCCGCACCGTATCCATATCGACATAGGGAATATCCGTTTGTCCATCCTTGTAATAGAGCGTGATTTCAGACACATTGTCTATGCTGCCCCGATAAAACGGGACTGCTTCAGAACTCAAGTTTACGGTTTGCGGCACCTCACCGGGGGCGGCGGAACAACCCGCCATCAGCAACACCACGCACAGAAAAAGCGCAAAGCCTCTTTTCATTGTGAACACATCCTCCTCATCTGTTTACAGTTTATTGACCGTTCTCCCATATGTAGGGTTCGTCCATCGGCCAGCTCATGCCGATGTTGGACAGGGAAAGCGGCTGTTCGCCTTCCATATAGTAGAAGATATCCAGGGCATCCGGGTTGCCGCCCTCTCCGGTGAAGCCCTCCTGCAAGGTTTTTTGAATGCTGTCCAGGATGGTTTCAGCAAGCTGTACCCCATCGAACATGTGGAATTCGTCCTTTTGCGGGCTGGGCGGGCCAACAAAAAGCGAGGATTCTTCAGACATGCACACGCTCATGCCGCCCTTTCCAGTGGTCACAGCTTCGGCCAGCGTCAAATCCCAGCCGGTCAAATCCGCGATACCCTGGATTAAAATTTCCGGGGTCAACTCCCCTTCATAACTCAGGGGGTATTCTGCAAAGCCAACTTCCCTTGTCCCCACATACAGTGTGGCGGTTTGGCCTTGGACGGGCGATTCCGGTTCTGCCGGTTCCGGCGTAACGGCAAGAGAAGATGCCGAGGTGCTTGCAGAGGCGGGCAGCGCAGAAGACTGTATCGCTCCCGATTCGTTGGAGCCGCATCCAGCCAACAGCAGCACGGCCATGCACACACTGAGCATCAAGGCTAAAAAGTTTCGTTTTGTCTTCATTGTATCATCCCCCGTTAACCTCTTTTGGCAAAAAACCGCATGGTTTCTCTTTCTGCAATTATACTGATGGCGGCACAGCAGGTCAATACTGCTTGCACCAATGATACGTTTTATAGCACGAATCATGTGTTTCCCCTTGTTCTCTTTTCCGGCATTTGCTAAAATGAAAGAAAATGCGTAAAGGCGGTCTGTCTATGGCAACAGAAAAAATCAATTTAGAGAAAGTCGCGGCGCTTACAAAAGAATTGTTCCACGCCCACTATGCGGGGGATTTAGATAAATGGTTTTCCTACCTATGTCCCGACAGCGTTTACCTGGGCACAGGGGAACCGCTATTGTTTGGCGGCAACACCATCCGGGAGCATTTCAAGGGCTTTACCGGGAAAGCAGTCCGCGTGGTTCAGGAAGAGTATTTCCCGGTTTCCCTGGGAGACAAAGCGGCCCAGGTCTGCGGCCAGATCATCGTGGAAAGTTTGGAGGGATCTTTCCGCGTCATCAATCATTTCACCATTAGCTACCGCATGATCGGCGGGGAATTGAAGATGGTACACCAGCACAATTCCTATGAGTATATGCAGCCTCGTGAAAGCAAGATATTGAAACTGGACATGAATACCACGCATTTTGTCCGCAGCCTGCTGTTGGAGCGCCCATCCGGGCGGCGCCTGCCAATCCGAAGTGGGACGCAGACGATTTTCGTCAATCCCAATACGGTCTTGTATGTGCAGAGCCAGCGCAGGAAAACCGAGTTTGTCTGCATTGACCGGGTGATCTCCTGTAACAGCTCCATCGGTGAGATCGCAAAGGAATTGCCGGAATTGTTCTACCCGCTCCGCCGGGGCTATCTGGTAAACACGCTGTTTATCGTCGCCATCCGGCGGTTTGAAGTGGAATTGATCTCCGGGATCTGTATTCCCATACCCGCCTTGACCTATCAGCAGGTGAAACAGGATTTGCAGGGCATCATCAAAGGGGAATAGCGCGGAGGAGCACGAAACGGCAAGAAAAAGCAGAACGGCATAGCTATACGCTATGCCGTTCTGCAAGATACGATTACTTCCCTGCCTCTGTCCGTGCCGACAACTACACTCTATAAGCTTTCTTCTCCATCCAATACGACGGATGCAAAAGCCCCGTCGGCTCATAAAACTCCGTTCCTAGGAATTCAAATCCCAGCTCTTTCAACAGCTTCTCCGACCGCCTGTTTTCCGGATGATGCCCGGCAAAAAGTCCGTCGGCCGAGAGCGTCTCGAAGGCATACCGGATCACGGCCCCGGCCGCTTCTTTTGCAAGCCCCTGTCCCCAGAACCGGCTGCGGAAATGAAAACCAATCTCAAAAACTTTTCCAGCTTCTTTTCCGCCGTCATGGGGCCTTAACCCGCAGCAGCCGGCAAGCTCGCCGGTTTCCAAAAGAAACACCGGCCAATACTGGACACCGAAGCTCTCCCGGGTTCTCATCTCCGTCTCAAGTCTCTTTTTGATATCTTCCCCGGAAAATACCCCCAAGGCGCAGATGAACCGCGTGACCTCCGGCTCGCCCCACAAAAGCTTCGCAAACTCCAGATCGTCCTTTTCCCATACGGAAAACCCGAGGCGCTCTGTCTTCATAAAATATTCCCGCATTGCATTCACGTCCTTTTAAATATGGCGTCTCCACTCTTCCAGACGGTATCTCTGTCTCGCCTTCGCATCCTCAAGCTGCTCTAACATGTCCGGGATGTCCTCGTTGAACGTCCCGGCCAGAACCACGTAGTTGGAAGCGTGGTTGGTGCGGAAAATCGTGCCCGGCGAGTCGATGTTTTTAAGGAACAGCTCCATCTCCTCGACGATCTCGTCCGGCGTGATGAGCTCCATGTCGCCGCGCTTCACTTCCTCATTCATCTCCGTCCCCTCATAAAGGCGAAGCGTCAAAAAGGAGGCGTACTCCGGATTCATCTGGTTGATGAGCTCCGCCGACTTTACGGCATGCTCCCGGATGCCTTTTCTCCCGCCGAGGCCGGAAATCAGCGTCACCGACGTCTTCAGGCCGCAGCGCTTTAGTTTCTGCCCGGCCGCCGCAATCTGTGCCGCCGTCACGTCTTTCTTGATGTGGGCAAGGACTTTGTCGTCCCCGGACTCTGCCCCGAGATAGATGAGCTCCAGCCCGGCTGCCGCCAGTGCCCGAAGCTCGTCCTCCGTTTTACGGAGCACATCCTTTGCCGTCCCGTAAGCGGCAATCCGCTCCGCCGCCGGGAATTTTTCCCGGACATAGGCGAGAAGCTCCAGAAGCATCTCCGTCTTTACCACAAGCGCATCCCCGTCGGCAAAGAACACGCGGCGCACATACGGCCCGTACACGGCATGGCATTCGTCGAGATCCCGCATGATCTCCTCTTTTGTCCGGATGCGGAATTTTTTCTCGCGGTACATGTTGCAGAAGGTGCACCTGTTATGGGCACAGCCAATCGTCACCTGGATAATCAGGCTCCGCGCCTCACTGGGCGGACGGTATAAGGTTCCCTCGTACTGCATGATGTTTTCCTCCTCTTTTTACAGTCCTTCTAAGCTGTCAAGCCGCCTTAAAAGTTCGGCTTCCCTGTCCTCAAACAAAAGCTTTTTATTATACTGGTAATAGCGTTCGCATTCCTGCTCCTTTAAGAAGTCCACGGCGTGCGGACTGGAATTCAACTCCGAAATAAAGCTCACCATCTCCTGACTGTCGCCGAAGGCCGCTTCCATGAAATCAAAAGCATGCTCAAGCATTGCCGCCGTGTCTTCGCAGGCTTTAAAATACGCCTCCCTGTCGTTTCCGAACAGCTCCCGCACCTTGGAAAAGGCCGTCTCCGGCTCTGAAAGCCCCTCACTCTTTAACGCCAGAAGATATCCGTTTAATGCCGCCTCCGCGTCCCGGTACCGGTATTCCTGTTCCCTGGAGAGCAGTTTTGCCTTTTTCTTTCGCTCATGGTCTTCCTGGAATTCATGCACCAGCGCCTCGAAAACCGAGGCCGCGCCTGCGTTCTGCCTGCCCGAACTTTCGATCCCCGCAGTTCCGCCTTCTGCCAAAACCCGCGCCTTAAATTCCTTCAAAACGCCGAACAGAAGCTCTGTCCCCGCTTTTTTCTCCCCAACGCCCCGAAACGCCGTCTCGAGCCCGGAAAGAAGCAGGCTTATGACAGAAAGCCGCTCATCGAAATCTGCCCGGGACGCCTTTCTTATGAGCGTCTCGTCCCGGTGCCCGCGAAGCACCTCTTCGATCTGATATTTGGCCTGATATTTATAGTAAAGCTCCAGATAATTCGCAAAATCCCCGGCAATCTTCGGGTGCGCCGCATACTGAAGCGCCACCTCCCGGTCCACAGGCGTTCCAAGCTTTTCGCAGACCTCTAAGAATCTTGACAAATCCTCCCAGCCCCTCGGCGTGACGAACCGTTTCCCGTCCACCGTGGTCTCCGTCGTGCAGAAATACTGCGGCCTGGCCGTCAGATAAGACACAATGGCCGGATGGATGCGGACGTTCTTCGCATACTCCTTCCAAACAGAAAAATCCGCCTCCACGTCGATCCGCTTCACACGGTCGAGGGTCGCCAGGTCAAACTCCCGGACGGATTTATTGTACTCCGGCGGGTTCCCGGCCGTCACGACGATCCAGCCGTCCGGGATTTTATGGTTTCCGAAGGTCTTGTACTGAAGAAATTGGAGCATGGCCGGCGCCAGAGTCTCAGAAACGCAGTTGATCTCGTCGAGAAACAAAATCCCCTCCGAAAGCCCCGTCGCCTCCATGCAGTCATAGACGGCCGCCACAATCTCGCTCATGGTGTATTCCGTCACATGCTTTTTTACGCCTCCGTACTCCTTTTCCTGGATAAACGGCAGGCCGATGGCACTCTGGCGCGTGTGGTGGGTAATCGTATAGGACACCAGCCCGATCCCGCACTCCCTGGCGGCCTGTTCCATGATCTGCGTTTTCCCGATGCCGGGCGGCCCCATAAGCAGGACGGGCCTCTGTCTTTCCGCCGGAATCACGTACTCCCCGTGTTCATCTTTAAGAAGATATGCATGAACCGTATTCTTAATTTCTTCCTTTGCTCTCTTGATATTCATGTTATTCCCTTCTCCGTCACCTGGCCCGGACATTTTTATCCAGGTCGTCCTCGTCAAGAATCACCTTCATGGCCCAGGGCGGCACATCCACGTCCATATAGTTTTCCTGCATGAACACGAAAGCCGTGTCATATGGAGGCATTTTCACCGGAAAAATCCCGCGGCCGTCGGTAAAATACAAAAGCCCTTTCAGGCTGTCAAACCGGTTTTCCCGCTGCATCTGTTCCACATAAAGGAACGCCGGCCGAAAATCTGTCCCGCCCATGCCGGAAAGCGTCAGATTTTCCATGTATTTCGTGAGCTGATCCCTGTTTTCGATTTTCACATCCTGGCGCACCTTATCGTCGCACTGCAAAATGTGGATGTTCACCTTCCTAAAAAAGCTCTCGCTCTCCGAAAGCACGGCACAGGTCTCCTCCAGAAATTTTTTCACCAGCTCCCCGGAACAGGACATGGACGTGTCGATGACGATCACAAAGTCCTCGATCCGCTTCGTCTCCTTAGTTTCAAGGGGCTCGATGAGCGGCATATTTCCGTAGAGTTCCATGCCGTAGCTGTAAAACACATAGTCAAAGGAATCGGGATCCACCTGCACAGTTTCCTTTAAAACAGAAAATTTCCGTAAAAATTCCCGGTAATCGTACCGCTCCCTGTTCTCCGCGGCAATCTGTCTGTGAAGCTCTTTTTCGTCCTCCGACGCCTCGGACGCAAACGCCTCCATCTCCGTCTGCATCTTCTCCCGCCTGTCGTCCCAGTCCTTCTTTTTGTTCTGATTCGGCATGGACGGCCCGTTTTTATCCTCCCAGCGGGAGTGGTCATCCCGGTAAAATTCAGCGGACATGCGCCCGTATTCCGCCTCGGAAAGCCCCATGGAAAGGAGCACGCGGTAAATCCCCTCGGCAGAAAGGACGGGAAGCTGTTCTTTTAGCCGCCCGTAAAGCTCTCTGCGGAAAGGCGGGACATGCAGGTAAACGCAGGGCTTTTTTAAATCGTCTAACATGGACTCCGCCGCAATGTCGCAGGCCAGGTTCCAGTACCTCTCATCCCGACCTTTCCTGTTCCAGGGATGGCCGAAAAGACAGTGGAAAATCATGTGAAGCTGCATCCTGTTTACATAAATCCGGTTTCGGCGGTATAAAGCAGCCGTAAAGGATGGATCGAAAAACAGGGATGACCCGTCCGTCCCCATCCCGTTTAAGGAGAAATCCGGGACGGGACGCAGGGCGTTTAAGGCGCTGTCGAAAAAGCGCATGGAAAGATACAGTTCATTCCTGGAATTTTTAAGAATATCGGCGCAGACACCGGCCAGCGCCTCGGCTTTTTCCTGCTCCTTAAAAATCGGGGAGCGGTACGGCTCTTCCATTCTCATCCCTCCGTCCTAAAGCTCAAACAGCTCTTTTTTCGCGCCAAACCTCCGGCGCTTTTCCTCCATAAGGCGGCCGGAAATCCCGGCCTTCTTTTTCTCCGACGCCGCAAGAATCAGCCTGTCCAGATCGCTCTGCCCCAGGCTTTCCCCGAACTGCCCAAAGAGCCAGAAAAACAAGTCCTCGTCCTTTACAGCCTGATAAAGAAGCTCTGAAAGGTGTTCCCTCAAAAACGCCTCATACTCCCCTTTTGCCTCAGCGGAAAGCTCCGCCGGATGCCGCAGGCGGCAGACGGCAATTTCCGCCGCCAAAAAAACGTCCTCTTCATATTTTTCCAGCGGGAACAGCTTATCATACCGGTCAAACCGCACTTTTCTGTCCTCAAAGCAGTAGCGGTATTTCTGTCCGGTGCCGTGGATGCTGGAGCTTATGATCCTGGCCGGCGTATTCTCCACCGCCTCATCATAATAAAGGGGGAAAATTAACCGCGCTTCCTCCCGCTCCGTTCCGTCCTCCTGCATAAAAAAGAAGCGCACCGTCAGGCGGCCGTTTATCTCCGTCACAAAATCCCGAAGCCCGGATCTGGCGCCCCGCTCCATGTGCAGGCGGATTTCCCTTATGTTCCGGCAGCCGTTAAACAGGCCGCCGCCGATCTCCGTGGCCGCGCCGTGGACGTCGAAAAGAGAAAGGCGCTCGCAGTTGTAAAACGCATATTTCCCAATCTTCTTTAAGCCGGCCGGAAGATAGACCTCTTCCACGCCCGTCCCCGCAAACAGCCTGTCGGAAAGCTCCGTGACCGGCAGGCCGCCAAGGCTTTCCGGGATAACACAGGCGGCGCCTGGTGAAAAAACCTTTGTCACACAGGCGCCCCCGTCTTTTTCCATATAGTCAAATTCTGTCCTCATAGAATCCTTATTTCAGCTTCCTGATGGGGCTGAATCGGTAATAATAAATGATAAACGCAATGGAAGTAACCGTCCAGCTTAACGGATAGCTCACAAGCGTCGTAATTAACGTCGGGTTAAACGGCGTCACGATGAACACCCAGGCCACACGGAGCACGCAGGTTCCGAAGCAGATCAAAAGCATGGGAACGAACGCGTCGCCGATGCCGCGCAGGGTACAGGGATACACGTTGACACAGATATACGTTACCCAGAACGGAATCAGGAAATGCATGATATTTCCGCTCAATTCCATGACGGCCGGATCACTGGTGAACAGGGAGGAAAGCGGCCCGCCGAGCACCCAGATCACAGCGCCTAACACCAGGGTGATAACCGTGGACATGCCGATGCCCACATACGTTCCCCGTTTCAGCCTGTCAATTTTTCTCGCGCCGAAGTTCTGTCCGGCAAAGGTCGTCACGGAAATACCCATGGCGTCCATGGTCATCCAGAACAGGCCGTCGATTTTCCCGTACACGGCCCAGGCCGCGATGGTGTCCGTGCCGAAGCTGTTGATGTTGGCCTGGATCAGGATGTTGGAGATGGAGTACATCGTGGACTGAAGGCCGGCAGGAAGGCCGATTTTTACCACCTTAACAAGCATCATCCGATCCACCTTCAGTTCCTTTATGTTGAACCGGTAGCACTCCTTCGAGCGGATCAGCGTCGCCATAACGAGGACTGCCGAAATGAGCTGGGAAAGAATCGTCGCCAGGGCTGCGCCGGCAACCTCCATCTTAAGGCCCACAACGAACGCCAGATCCAGGACAATGTTCGTGAGACATGCCGCAATCAGGAAGAATAACGGCCGCCTGGAATCGCCGACTGCCCGGAGGATCGCCGCACCCATGTTGTAGAGCAGGTTCACGATAATGCCGGCAAAATAAATCCGCAGGTAGGTGACGGAGTAGTCCATGATTTCATCCGGCACACCCATGGCCCGCAGGGCGATGGGCGCCATGGTTTCACCGACCACCAGAAAGAGCACGCCGCCGGCCAGCGCCATGCAGAACGCCGTATGGACGGCCTTTCTCACATAGTCCTCCTGTCTCGCCCCGTAATACTGGGACACGACGACGGCTGCGCCGGAGGAAACGCCGACGAAAAAGCCAACCAGCAGGTTAATCAGGGTTCCCGTCGTACCGCCTACGGCCGACAGGGCCTCCTTGCCCACGAACTTTCCTACGATCATGGCGTCTGCTGTATTGTAAAGCTGCTGAAAAAAAGTCCCGAACAGAATCGGGAAGAAAAATATTAAAAGCTGCTGCCAGATAACACCTTCGGTAATCCCGTTATACTGCTGTGCCGTTCCTTCTCTCTTTCCCATACTCTCCATCCTTTTCTCTCTTGTCTGTTTTTCCTCCGAAACGGAGGCATGGCTTGTGCAATAAAAAGAAGCCCGCTTGCGGACTTCCTTTGCTGCCGCGCGCATGTCCTGAAAGCCAATCCGGCCGGACTCTTCGCGGGCGCGCCCCGCCGCACAGGCAATCCGCAGAAAAATCCTGTGCGGCAGCAGACTACGCTGATCTTCCTCTGACATTCCTTACATCATTCTGTTTCTTTACAGCAGTTCCTTCCGCAGCTCCTCGCCGCTCTTTGCGGAAAGGTATGCCGGCGGGATATCGAGAATCGTCCGGCAGCCCGTCTGGCCTTCTTTTGCCATGCGGTATGCGGCGCGGGCGCATGCTGCGATCACCGACGACGTAAATTCCGGGTTGGAATCCAGCTTTAAGCTGTACTCAATCACATGCTTATTCTCCAGATCCCAGCCAGTCCGTCCGCTGCGGATCACGAAGCCGCCGTGGGGCAGACGGCTGTGGTCTCTCTTCATCTCTTCTTCCGTGATGAAATGAACCGTCGTGTCATAATCTGCAAAGTAGTTGGGCATGGTCTTGATCTCGTTTTCGATCTTTGCCAGGTCGGCGCCTTCCTCCGCCACAACGAAGCACTCTCTCGTGTGCTTTTCTCTCGTCGTAAGCTCCGGCGTCTCGCCGCTCCGGATGGCCTCCAGCGCGCTGTCCACCGGGATTGTGTACTGCCTTGCATCCTTTACGCCTGCAATCCGGCGGATCGCATCGGAATGCCCCTGGCTCACGCCTTTGCCCCAGAACGTATAGTCACGGCCATCCGGCAGCACCGCATTCGCATATACACGGTTTAAGGAGAACATGCCGGGATCCCATCCTGCGGAGATGACGGCCACTTTCCCGCCTTCCTTTGCGGCTGCGTCCACGGCCGCATAATGCTCCGGGATCTTTGCGTGGGTGTCAAAGCTGTCGACAACATGGAACAGCTTTGCAAACTCCGGCGTCTGCTCCGGCAGATCGGTCGCGCTTCCGCCGCAGAGGATCATCACGTCGATCTGATCCGTCATGTTTTTCGCTTCGTCTAATGGATATACCTTAACGCCCTCCGTCAGGATCTTTACCGTGTCCGGATTTCTCCTGGTAAACACGGCCGCAAGCTCCATGTCCGGATTCTGCTTTACTGCACATTCTACGCCTTTTCCCAGGTTTCCGTAACCCAGGATACCAATTCTGATTCCCATTTTCTTCCGCTCCTTTTTTGTCAAAAATTCCTGTCTGAACTAATTCTATCAACCGCCCATTCCCGTGTCAACTGGAAATGCCATGATTTTACAGGCTCCGGTTTTCGGGAATTATCCCTGATTTTTTCTGCCCTCCTGCTTCATGAAGACGAACACAACGGCAGCCGTGATAAATTCCGATACGGTCACGACGGCCCAAATCCCGTCTACGCCGAAAACTGCCGGCAGCAGGAAAACGAACAGCACATTTAAGGCCACGCCGCGGAGAAGTGTGATCGTCAGGGACTTTTTCGGCCGCACGGTGGCCTGGAAATACGTGCCGCACATGATGTTCCACTCACACGCCAGAAAGCCCAGGAAATAAATCCGCACTGCTGGCACAGCCATGGCAAGAATTTCTTCCGTCGGCTCCAGAAACAGATAGGTGAGCTGCGTCGGGAACAGCATGCCCAGAGCCGTAAAGATACAGCCGGCAAGGAGCGCTACCCGGATTGCAAGCCGTTTTGCCTCGGTGATCCGGCCGGTTTTCCCTGCGCCGAAATTGGCGGAAAGGAGCGGCTGAACCGCCTGGGAAAGGCCGTTGCTGATGGAAACCACCACGAGGGAGGCGTTGCTGATGATGCCGTAGACGACGACACCGAGATCTCCCACATAAGCGAGAAGCTGGCGGTTAAAGAGCAGCATCACAAGGCCATTGGAGACCTCAAGAATGAAGCTCGACAGGCCGTTTCCCACGATTTCTTTCGCTTTTCTGAAGCTTGCCCCGCGCTCCGGCTTCAGCCGGTTCTCCGGCGAAAAGAAGTGGCTGCACAAAATGGCCACCGTAAGCGTCGTCCCCATGACCGTCGCAAGGGCCGCGCCGCCCATGCCCCAGCCCATCAGGAAAATGAAGACATAGTCTAAAACCACGTTGGTGACGCCGCCGCTGATGACGCCGGCCATGGCGAGCTTCGGCGCCCCGTCGTTCCGCACAAAGGCCTGAAGAAACGACGACAGCATGAAAACCGGCGCCCCTGTCATCAGGACACGGCCGTAAGGCACCATGTATGCCTCCATGGAATCCGTGCTTCCGAGAAGTCTTGTCAGCGGATCAAAAAACACATGGCCGCCGATGAGCGCAGCCGCGGCCGCTGCCACCACCATGATAAGCCCCGTCGTAAAGTACCGGCGCGCCTCAACCTCTCTTCCGCTTCCGCGGGAAAAGCCGAACAGGACGCTGCCGCCGATGCCGCACATCATGCCGATGCCGTAGTACAGGCTGTACAGGGGCAGAAGGATGTTTAAGGCCGCGATGCCGGGCGCGCCGATTCCGCGGCCGATCATCATGGTGTCTGCAAGGATGTAGATGGATGTCACCAATGTGGCGCTGACGGACGGCACAAGGTAGCTTAAAAATACCTTTTCCACCGGCGCTTCAAGCAAGTTCAGTTGTTTCATAGCATTTTACTTAACAGACATTGAAATTCGTGTTCCGGTACCCGGCCAGAATGCCTGCCATTTCCTCTCCGTATTCATTCTTAAAGTCTTCCATGACCTCCAGATTCACCGTCTCGCCTTCCGCGCCGAAAATCGCGGCGGAAACTTCGCTGAACGACCAGTAGGAATGGCCGCAGTGGTATTCAAAGGGGCGAATCCCTTCCGGGCGCTTCTCCACGGCCTGACCGTCCTCAAAGCCGGAATCCCGGATAATCTGGATGCAGTAATCGTGATCATGGAGCGTCTGCGGCACCTCGTAGACCATGTCCGGGTTGAAGCCGCGGCAGATGGACGCGTCCAGGACGCTGCAATATGCCAGGCCGGCATCTTTCAGCCCCATTTCCTTAAATTGCGTATGCCATGGGCAGCGGTGAATCTGCATCACGTAGTCAGGCCCGTAGCTCTCCACTGTGACCTGGTTGGAACAGCCCAGCTCTTCCACATCCTTTGTGTTTTTCCACTCGCCGTACCGGCAGTACGTCTCATAGTTTAACGGCTGCCCGTCCCGAATGGCTCTCTGGGCCATGCGGCGGCCGCGCTGTTCCGCGTAGTAGCGGACTGCATGGGTGAACGCAGCCTTTCCCCTCTCGCCGAAATGTTCGGTCAGATGGACATAAAATTTCGCGGCGATGAATGCATGTGTCTTTTCATTGAATCCCATAGATTGTTTCCCCTTTCCATTTTGATATATGAGTCGGGAACCGCAAAGCGGCCCGGCATTTCCCCAATGATTTCCGCTTAATGATTTCCGTTTTTGGAAATTGCTTTCGGCCGCCTACGTCTCCCCGCCCAGGGCGTCCGAGAGCGCCGCAAACTGTTCCAGGGTCAGTGCCTCCCCGCGAACCGACGCCGGAAGCCCGAGGGCGTCGATGGCCGCGGCAATCTGTTCCTTTGTAAACGGCAGCTCCGGCGAGTTGTTAAGGCCGTTCTGGAGCGTTTTCCGCCTCTGGTTAAAGGACGCACGGATTAGCTTGAACATGAGCGCCTCGTCCTTCACCGTCACCGGCTTTTCCTTATGCCTCGTCAGACGGATGACCGCGGAGCCCACCTTGGGCCGCGGAATAAAGCAGTTCGGCGGCACGTTTGCCACGATTTCCGGCTCTGCATAATACTGGACTGCCAGGGACAGCGCCCCGTAATCTTTGGAGCCGGGCCCTTCTTTCATCCGGTCGGCCACCTCTTTCTGCACCATGACCGTAATGTTGTCCACCGGCACGCCGCTCTCAAATAACCCCATAATGATCGGCGTCGTGATGTAATAAGGAAGATTTGCCACAACCTTGATGGGCTTTCCGCCGTTGTACTGCTCCGCCAGCGATTTTATGTCAACCTTAAGAATATCCTCATTGATGATTTCCACATTCCCGTATCCGGCCAGCGTCTCTTTTAAAATCGGGATCAGGTTCCTGTCGATTTCCACTGCCACCACCTGCCTGGCGTGCTCGGCCAGGTACTGGGTCATGGTTCCGATGCCCGGCCCGATTTCCAGCACGCAGTCGTCCTTCGTCACACCGGCTGCCGCAATGATTTTCTCCAGCACATGGGTGTCAATCAGAAAATTCTGGCCGAATTTTTTCTGGAACATGAATTCATATTTCTGTATGATCTCAATGGTATTTTTCGGGTTTCCCAGATTTGCCATTCTCTACTCCTGTCCCGACAGCCGGTAAAGGCGTCTCGCATTTTTTTCTGTTTCTTCGATGATCGTTTCCTCCGGAAGGCCTTTGATTTCTGCCAGCGCCTTCACCACATACGTGAGGTTTAACGACGAATTGCGCTTTCCCCGGTTTGGCACCGGCGCAAGGTAGGGGCAGTCCGTCTCTAAAACAAGCTGGGATAACGGCGCATATTCCGCCGTTTCAATCAGTTTTCTGGCATTTTTAAAGGTCAGGACACCGCCGATTCCGAGATAATATCCCATGTTCAGGTACTCTCTCGCAATTTCTGTGCCGTAGGAAAAGCAGTGGATAACGCCGCCCGTGCTCTCTTTCTGCCAGGCCTTCATGATGTCAAGCGTGTCCTTTGCTGCGTCGCGGCTGTGGATGACGACGGGACGATCCGCCTCGGAGGCCAGGGAAAGCTGGCGCTCAAACCAGTTTTTCTGAATCTCCCTTGCCGGCTCGTCCCAGTAATAATCCAGTCCGATTTCCCCGATGGCAACTACTTTTTTTCCTGCGGAGGCGGCTTTTAACCACTCCATATCCTGTTCCGTAAGCTCTCCCGCCTCGTTTGGATGGACGCCGATGGCCGCATAGATGTGCGGATACTGCTCTGCGAGCTTTAACGTGCTCTTGCAGGACTCCATGCTGGCCCCGATGTTGACAACCGTGCCGATGCCCTGTTCCGGCAGGGATTTTATCAATTCGTCCCGGTCGCCGTCAAAGGCCTCGTCGTCGTAGTGGGCGTGGGTGTCGAATATTTGATACATAAATGTGTGTGCTCCTTGTGTGGGTGTTGTGTACTATGGCTATTATAGCCGATTCCGGCTTAACAATCAATACGGGGAGGGCGGGGGTATGCAGACGAAAGCGCCGGAACACATGCGTCCCGGCGCTTGCTGCATAGCCTGAATCGTTACCTGATCTCAGCCCCTGCCTTGATATCCTTTTCCGGCGTCATGACTGCCAGGTTGCCTTCGTCGTCCTCGGCGCTTAAAATCATGCCTTCGGAGATCATGCCGGCCAGTTTTGCCGGCTTTAAGTTCGTCACAACCATCAATTTCTTTCCGACCATCTCCTCCGGCTTGTACCATGCCTTGATTCCGCTGATGATCTGTCTTGTCTCGGAGCCGATCTTAACCTGGAAGCAGAGAAGTTTTTTGGACTTCGGAACCTCCTCGCACTTTACGACCTCGCCGATCTGGAACTGGAGCTTTGCAAAGTCGTCATAAGTGATTTCCGGCTTCTTCTCCACGTCCA
The DNA here is from genome assembly GCA_018223415.1 of Eubacteriaceae bacterium Marseille-Q4139. Classification (NCBI taxonomy): domain Bacteria; kingdom Bacillati; phylum Bacillota; class Clostridia; order Eubacteriales; family Eubacteriaceae; species Eubacteriaceae bacterium Marseille-Q4139. The sequence continues at coordinate 1,705,854 of JAGTTQ010000001.1, forward strand.
TTCCGCTCTCTTCTTTTTCTTTCTCCGGTTTTCCGGCATTCTCTTTTTCGGCTTCGGCAGCTCTCATGGCTTCCACCTTCTCCATGACCTCCTTGATGTCCATGCGGGCAAACAGGATTTCCGGCTTTTCCGTCACCTTCGTCCCGTTCGGATACAGCCCAAACTGATCCATGGCCTCCAGATCACGCTTTTTGGTGTTAAGCTGTGCCAGGATCTTTTCAGACGTTTCCGGCATGAAGGAGTGGAGCAGGGAGGCGCCGATGGTGATGGCCTCTGTCAGGTTGTAAAGCACCGTCGCAAGGCGGTCTTTCTTCTCTTCGTCCTTGGCAAGAGTCCACGGCGTCGTCTCGTCGATGTATTTGTTGCTGCGGCGGAAGATGTTGAAAATTTCCGTGATGGCGTCGGCCACGCGCAGCTTATTCATCTTCTCATCTGCCTTCTTCACGGCATCCAAAACGGCGGCCTTCAAGTCCTCGTCCACGGCCTCGCAGACATGTTTGTCCTCCACGATTCCGCCAAAATATTTGTTTGTCATGGAAACCGTGCGGTTCACCAGGTTTCCCAGGATGTTTGCCAGATCGGAATTCATCCGCTCTACCATCAGCTCCCAGGAAATCACGCCGTCGTTCTCAAACGGCATCTCATGGAGCACGAAATAGCGGACGGCATCCACGCCGAAGAAGTCCACAAGCGTGTCGGCGTACAGCACGTTCCCCTTGGACTTACTCATCTTTCCGTCTCCCTGAAGGAGCCACGGATGGCCGAACACCTGCTTTGGAAGCGGGAGATCCAGAGCCATCAGGAAAATCGGCCAGTAGATCGTATGGAAGCGGATGATGTCCTTTCCGATCAGGTGCAGGTCAGCCGGCCAGTATTTCTCAAATTTTTCGCTGTTTTCGCCGCCGCAGTCATAGCCGATTCCCGTGATATAGTTTGTCAGGGCGTCCAGCCAGACATAGGTCACATGCTTCGGGTCGAAATCCACCGGAATTCCCCACTTGAAGGACGTTCTCGAAACGCAGAGATCCTGGAGTCCCGGAAGCAGGAAGTTGTTCATCATCTCGTTTTTCCTGGATACCGGCTGGATAAATTCCGGATGCTCGTTGATGTGGTCGATGAGCTTCTGGGCATACTTGCTCATGCGGAAGAAGTACGCCTCCTCCTTTGCCGGCTGCACCGGGCGGCCGCAGTCCGGGCACTTGCCGTCTACCACCTGGGACGGTGTCCAGAAGGACTCGCACGGCGTACAGTAGAGGCCTTCATAATGGCCCTTATAGATGTCGCCCTGATCGTAGAGCTTTTTAAAAATCTTCTGTACCTGCTTTTCATGGTACTCATCCGTCGTGCGGATGAATTTGTCGTAGGACGTGTTCATCAGATCCCAGATGCGCTTGATTTCCCCGGCCACGCCGTCCACGAACTCCTTCGGCGTCACACCGGCGGCGGCAGCCTTCTCTTCGATTTTCTGTCCATGCTCATCGGTTCCCGTCTGGAAATATACGTCATAGCCCTGCTCCCTCTTGTAGCGGGCAATGGCGTCGGCCAGAACAATTTCATAAGTATTTCCGATATGCGGCTTGCCGGATGTATAGGCAATGGCCGTGGAAATGTAGTACGGTTTTTTACAGTTTTTACACATAATTTCTCCTCCTGCCTGGTTCCTGGGGGCATCTCACTTACAAATAAAAAACCCGCCTTTATATTTAAAGACGAGTCATTCCCCGTGTTACCACTTTAATTCAAACCGGCCTTACGGCCGATTCCTCACCGGCTGCACCGCCGCATAAATCACCTTTGCACCGGATACAGTCTGACACGCTAACGGGCGCTTCCGTCACGACCTAAACCTCCCGCCTTCGCGGGCCCTTCAGCCATGCGGCTCCGGGACCATCTTCACCAGGCACTCCGCTCCCCTTTCTCACCAGCCGGGGTCTCTGGACGCTTCCCTCCTGCCTACTCTTCCCTTCCAAGCCTTTCTCTTCATAAATTTTATTAGTCCCAGTTTATCCTGTTCCGTTCCTTTTGTCAAGGCGCTGAGCGGAAATTTGTGACAACAGTTCCGCCATGCAGGCATGTACGGCAAAATACCGCGCGGGAGCTTGCTCACAGAGCAGCATTTTGCCGTATGTGGATATAGGGCGAACGCCCGACATGAATAATTTGACGGCCAATGCCATTTTTCGTTAGCCAATGTAATGGAATCCGTCAAATTATGAATGGCATGGCGGATCTGGCAAAATGTCTCGCGGGCATACGGGGCAGCTTCCCGGCATTCCCGCAGATTTTCAGGGATACGGCCGCCTGCGGCGAAATATATTGAACATATATGTAAATCCGGAGGTCTGAAAATGAATCTCAACCATGTTCCCGGCCCGGATTCTGCCGGAAAACGCCCGGGCCAGCTTTTCTTTCCGGCTTTTTTCCGCAAAAAGAAAGCCGCAGCCATGTTTTTCATGTCCATGCTGGTTTTCTGTGCCATATTCTTATGCGGCTGCCAGAAGGAACGGATCGACGTTCCCGGGGAAACCGGCGAATGGCTCTCGTCCGGCCGCGATCCTGTCCGGTCGGAAGAACAGGCTGCGTGCCAGGAGAGCTTCTCCGATTTCTGCCTTAACCTTTTTTGCAGCGAGGCGGCCGGAAATACCCTGGATCTCCACTATACCCTGAAAAACCCGGAAAGCTGGGGCATCAACCCCGGCGAGCCGTCCCTCGGGAGCTTCCATCTGGCAGACATGATTGCCGCCAACCAGGAAATCCGGGAGCTTAAGGACGTGCTCCTGTCCTATGACCGGGCGCTTTTGTCCCCGGAGCAGCAGTTTGTCTACGATGTTCTCCTCGACAATCTGGAAACCTCCCTCACCTCGGAGGGCATGGAGCTTTACGCACAGCCTCTTTCCCCGACCATCGGGACCCAGGCCCAGCTTCCGATCCTGCTTTCCGAATACTCTTTTGAGACCCTTAAGGATGTCGAAGACTATCTGGCGATCCTCTCCCAGATTGATGAATACTATGGCCAGCTCCTCACCTTTGAAAATCAGAAGGCGGAGGCCAGACTTGGCCCGTCGGACGCTTCCATCGACGGGATCCTGGCCTCCTGCCGGAGCTATCTCATCGATCCCGAGGACAATTTCCTCACCGAGACCTTCCGGACGCGCCTGGACGGCCTGGAGGGCGTGACGGAGGAACAGAAGGCCGACCTCTCCGCCCGCCATGTAAAGGCCATACGGGAACATTTCATTCCGGCTTATGAACTTCTCATAGAAGGCATGACGGCGCTCAAAGGGCGCGGCATCCACGACGGCGGTCTGGCCCAGTATAAGGACGGGAAGCAGTATTATGAATATCTCGTAAAAGCCGGAACAGGCACCTCCTACACGATCCCTCAGTTAAAAGAGGCACTGGCCCGCCGGATGGAGGATGATTTGACGGCCATCAGCCGGATTTTCCTGGAAGACCCGGATTTTGACCCGGATTCCTGCATGTTTTCCCTGACAGAGCCGGATAAAATCCTGGATGACCTTCAAAGGCAGATCAAGCGGGACTTCCCGGCGCTTCCGGATTATTCTTATGAGATTAAATACGTCCCGAAATATCTGGAAAGCTCCTTAAGCCCTGCCTTTTATCTCACGGCTCCCTTAGACGACTTGAACCAGAATGTCATTTATATCAACAACGGCTCTGCCGGCAGCTCGGACGATCTCTACACGACTCTGGCCCATGAGGGCTTTCCCGGCCATCTCTATCAGACCGTCTATTCCAGGAGCCATGCTGCCTCGCCGCTTCTCTCTCTGCTTGGCTGTTCCGGCGCAAACGAAGGTTGGGCGACCTACGCGGAAAATTACGCCTACACCCTGGAAAACGGCCTGACCGAGGCGCAGGGAACCTACTTATCCAGCCTGCGTTCATTCTCCCTCTGCGTCCACAGCCTGCTCGACATCGGAATCAACTACGACGGCTGGAGCAGAGAGCAGGCCGGCGAGTTTATCCGCACGTATTTTAACGCCGACGATGAGACCGTCGAAAATCTGTGGCAGACTATGATCGACAATCCGGCCAACTACCTGGAATACTGCTGCGGGTACATAGAAATCATGGAGATGAAGGCAGAGGCAGAGGAGGCCCTTGGCCCGTCCTTCAACCTGATGGAGTTCCACCGGTTCCTCTTAGACATAGGGCCGGTTCCTTATTCGGTAACGCGGGAATATTTTTCGCAGTGGCTGAAAAAGCAGTGACGCGCCCCCGCAGGGACACTGGACAAAAGGAACAGAGTTTAGTATGATAAAGACAGATAGAAACGGTTACATTTCTTGCGATAAAGGAGGAAAATCAGCATGAACGAAGTCATGAACGCAATCCTGACAAGAAGAAGCATCCGAAAATTTACAGACGCCCCGATCCCGAGAGACATTTTGGAGGAGCTGGTAAATGCCGGCCTCCATGCGCCGAGCGGGAAAGGGAGACAGACATGGAAATTCACGGTTATCACGAACCGGGACATGATCGCGCGGCTGACCGATTTAATCGGAAGCGAGCTGGCGCGGGAGAACTACGACATGTACCGCCCCACCGCCATCATCATGCCTTCCAACATCCGTGACGGTATCTGGAGCCGCGAGGACAACGCCTGCGCTCTGGAAAATATCTTCCTGGCCGCCCATTCCTTAGGGATCGGCTCCGTCTGGATCAACCAGATGCAGGATATCTGCGACAGGCCGCAGGTACGGGCGCTTTTGGAAGAGATGGGCGTCCCGGCAGATCATGTGGTCTTCGGTATGGCTGCCTTGGGCTATCCGGCTCCCGATGCCCCGGTAACTCCGATCAAGCGGATCGGCCAGGTAGCATGGATCGAATAGGCATTTATCATCCACGGCCCCGGCTTCTGAAATACGGAAGCCGGGGCCGGAATTTTACAGGCGGTTCCCAAACCGCTGTTTTCTCTTTACCATTTATCGCAGTGGTACAGATGTCTCGGAATACCGTCTACCATGATCGGCGGCACATCTCCCTGGATCAGCGGGCGCACGTAGTCGAGGAATTCCTCCGTCACATACGTTCCGTCTTCGTTGATCCATTCTCTCGGAACCACCTTCTCCACGTTGGAAACCTTGTGGACATTCTGAAGGCTGGTGGTACACTGGTACGGATCGTCCGAAATCCGCTTTAAGATTACCATTTCACCGGTGTCTCCCTCATCAGCGGCCTTCACGGCAGCACCGCCGACCTGGAACGCCTCGATGATGTCGATTCTGGAAACCAGGTGGGAAGCGGCACGCTGGAGAGTGGAAAGCTCGATTCCCCTCGTCTTGCAGCCGATTTCATTGGCAATCCGGCAGGCCAGGTAATTGGCCGTTCCGCTTAACTGCTTATGCCCGAAAGCATCCACGTAATCCACGCCGTCGGTCAGCTCGCAGACATAGCGGCCATCCGCCAGGCGGATTCCCTCGGAAACTGCCACAACAACAGACTGCTTCGTCTCCAGAAGCCCTCTGACCTTCTCCACAAACTTGTCCACGTCAAAGGGAAGCTCCGGGAGATAAATCAGATCCGGCCCTTCGCAGTCCTCTCCCTTTGCAAGGGCAGAAGAACCCGTCAGCCATCCGGCGTTGCGTCCCATGATTTCAATTACCGTAACAAGGCCTTTTCCATACTCCAGGGCGTTGCTGTCGCGGATGATTTCTTTTGTGGATGTACCGATATATTTGGCGGCGCTTCCGTAGCCCGGCGTATGGTCTGTCAGCGCCAGGTCATTGTCGATGGTTTTCGGCACGCCGATGAATTTCGTCTTATAGCCTTTGACAATCGCATAATCGGACAACTTTTTGATGGTGTCCATGGAATCGTTTCCGCCTATGTAAATAAAGCTTTCAATCTCCAGCTTCTCCAGGATTCCAAAAATTTTCTCATAAATCTCCGGATCCTCATGGATTTCCGGAAGCTTGTACCGGCAGGAGCCAAGATAAGCAGCCGGCGTCCTTTTTAAAAGCTCCACGTCCAGGTCATTCCGGATGTGCTCCGACAGATCCACATATTTTTCATCCATCAGTCCCTGGATTCCATGCAGCATTCCATATACTTTTTTTGCCCCTCTGTCCATGGCCGTACGGTAAACACCAGCCAGGCTGGAATTTATCGCAGCCGTGGGGCCGCCCGACTGGCCGACAATCACATTCCCCTTCACAATAGGTTCCTCCTCCATATTTTTTCTCAGCATCTACTATACGCTATTTGAAGCGATTTTTCAACTATTCTCCGCACAGGCAGGCCTGCTATTTCAGGCTGTTTTCTGCTTCTTTTTCCCGGAACCACAGATTCAGCTTCATCAGCGCCTGTACTAAGGCCTCTGTCTCCCGGTCTCCAAGCCCGTTCATGATGCTTTCGATCATCTCGTGGTGGAACTGTTCATGGTGGCGGTACGCCTTCCTGCCCTTTTCCGAGAGCGAAATGTAGACGATCCGTCTGTCCGCCTTTCCGCGCTCCCGCACCACGTATCCCTTTTTTACCAGGCTGTTCATGGCAATGGTGAGCGTCCCCATGGTGACGGAAAGCTCCTTTGCGATGGCAGACATATTTTTTGCCTCTCCAATCCCAATGGCTTCGATTACATGGAGGTCATTGTTTGTGATATCTTTAAAATCCTGGTTAATTAACGCCCTCTGCTCGATTTCCATCACGTCGCGGAAGAGCCTGACAAGCAGTTCGTTCAATGTTTCAAAGGTACTCAATGGATTTTCCTTTCTCTTCTATCCTGCCGGTGAAAAATAGTTTGAATGCAAAAGTATTATATAACAGGACCGAGTGGTGCACAACTGGAAAATCCGTATTTCCCTTGAAATTCCGCGATTTTAACAGCTTTCTGACAGTTTTTTGGCCTTTTTCCATGCGTTCTGTTCCATCAGAGATGCTTTTTGCTACATCATCCCCGCCAGAACAATGCTCGCTGCAATCCCTCCGGCCGTGGCAATCAGGGCGCCTGCCAGCGTCCATCTCGTCTTTCGGATCCCTGCCGTCATGAAATAGACGCTCATGGTATAAAAGACCGTCTCTGTGCATCCCATCATGATGGAGACCATGTTCCCGGTGAGGGAGTCAGGCCCGTACTGCTTAAAAATGTCTAGAATCAGCCCAGTCGCAGCAGAGCTGGACACAAGCCGCACCAGCATGACCGGCACAAGCGGCGTCGGGATATGGAGCCGCGCAGCCGGCGCTTTTAGGATCTCTGCCGCGGTCTCCAAAAGCCCGGATGCCCTGAGAATCCCCACAGCCGCCATGAGTCCGATTAACGTGGGCAGAATTCCCGCCACGGTCTTCATCCCTTCTGCTGCCCCTTTCAGGAAATCGTCGAACACCGGCTTGCCGGACAGAAGCCCGAACCCGACAATATAAAAAATAACCAGCGGAACCATAAATTCTGACAAAAAGATCAATACATCCATAATTTCTCCGGCCAGAACTTCTTATTTCATTGTATTCCTCTCCGAAATCAGATATACTGATGAATCATAGACATAGAAGGAGGCTTCCATGAGCGTACTTTTTATTGAATATCCGCCCTGTTCCACCTGCCAGAAGGCAAAAAAGTGGCTGACTGCCCACAATGTAGAGTTTACCTCCCGCCATATTAAGGAGCAGAACCCTACGGCCGAAGAACTGACTGCATGGATCGCCGAAAGCGGCCTGCCCGTCAAGAAATTTTTCAATACAAGCGGGCTTCTCTACAAATCCATGGCCTTAAAGGACAAGCTTCCGTCCATGACCCAGGAGGAGCAGATTGCGCTGCTCGCCACAGACGGCATGCTGGTAAAGCGCCCCCTTATAATCGGGGACGGCTTTATCCTTGTGGGTTTTAAGGAGAAGGAGTGGGAGGAAAGACTCGGTTAACGCCGGGTCTTTCCTGCGTTTTAAGGTTCCTGCTTCTTTCCCGATGCAAAGAACAAAAATACGGCGAAGGCCAATGCCGCAAGGGCCGCCAGGCTGATGCTCACCACGGTCATGTGGCGCAGGATCCATGCTCCGACCTCGTCAAAAAAGGCCGCAATGCCTGTCCGCTCCTGTACCGTGTCCTGCTGTGAGACGGTTTCCTGGCTCTTCGGCGTCTTTTCTATTTTGACTGCTGCTTCCGTTTCCTCCGGGCTTTCTTCTTCTGGAGCTTCTGTCTCCTCCTCTCTCGGCACATAAGTACAGGCGTAGTAAAACCCCTGAATCGGCGGAAGCCCGGCCTCCCCTTCATAGACGGCTTCCACATCCCGCACCAGCTTTTCCCCTCTGGCAGACGCGTCCCGGCAGAGCACGCCGGCATTTTCATAGGGCTCTCCCGCCCATTCCACAGAATAGATCCGATAATGGGTTCCCGGAAGTCCCAGATAGGCTAAAAATGCATCCCCATAATCGGAAAGATCGGCATCTCCCGGTATTTCCGCATCCCCCAAAAGATAGCTGTCTGCCCCGTAATCCTGAAGCGTGACGGGAAACGAGAAATCGTCAGACCAGCGTTCCCCCTTTTCGATCACCTCCGTCCGTTCAATGATGCATTCCACAAGCTGTCCCGTGTCCTCATCTGTCACCTGGAATCTGGCAGTGTCCGGCGGTTCTTCGCCTGCCTCCAGGACATAGGGGATACTCCCGGACACATGGCGGCTCCGCCCGTCTTTCACAGCAGCCTTTCGTTCATAGGAATAGAGCCGGTACCACTTTCCGTCAAACTCCTTTTCCTGCTCCGGTTTCGGCGCTGTCTCTTCGATATAAACCGGGCTTTCATAGAGCAATTCTTCGCCGCTCCCTGTCCCGGGCCCGGCGCCTAAAAGCGCCAGGGCCGGGAACAGGATGAAAAAAGCCATAAACCGCCTCCCTTTCATTTCCTCTCACCCCGCTTTCTTTTCTGTACCGCCAGGAATACCAGCCCCGCAGCACTTAGAATCATAATAATTTCATAGAGTTCTGTCCTGCCATCATCCCCGGTTTTCGGAATTTTTCTCCTGTAAACCGGTGTATCGCCAAAGGTGATCTCCCCGATTCCTTTCCAGCCCCGGGAATATCTGGCCGAGATCGTCCCCTGACGCGGCACCGGCTGGTTTTCCTTCGGCCTGGGCGGTTCCTCCGGCTCATCTTCGTCCGGCACATCTTTTTTGGGCAGCCGGAAGTTTTTCATATCGAGCCAGAGCGGCTCCCCGTCTTCCGGCACTGTAAACCGGATATCGTCTCCTTTCTCATATCCCTCCGGAGCCTTTATCTCCTTTAAAAGATACGTTTTCCCTGCGTCAAGGTTCCCTTCTAAGAGCCGGGGCGTAACGTCCGTCACCCATTCACAGACAAGATTCCCGTTTTCTTCCTCAAGCCGCAGAACGGCGCCGGACAGCAGCTCACCTGTATTTCCGTCTGTCTTTTTCACATACACCTCCGTCTTTTTGTCTTCCATGAAAACCCGGTCAATCTGCCCGTCCATGGAAACCTGGAACTCCACTTCCTCGGAATAGGCGTACCCGGACGGCGGTGCCGTCTCTGTGAGGCGGTATTTCTTTCCGGCCTCTAAAACAGCCGTGAGCCTGTGAGGCGTATCCCCGGAAATCCACTGGTCGATGACGTTCCCGGCGGCATCGCTTAGAACAAGATGGGCTCCGGGAAGCTCGGCTCCGTCTGCGATATCGGTTTTTGTGATCTCCACCTGAGTCGGACGATCCGACATCTCTACCTTCTGGATGCTGCCGTCTGTCTCCACCGTAAACGTGACTGCTTCCGCATAGGCGTATCCCGACGGCGGCGCCGTCTCTTCCAGGACATACGTCTCCCCTGCCAGAAGTTTTCCACAAAGGACATGCGGTTTTTCCCCAGATATCCACCGCTCCACCACGTTTCCTGTGGAATCTTTCAGCACCATGGACGCGCCGGGAAGTTCCTCTCCCGTTGTGACATCGGCTTTTGTGATTTCCACATGGGTCGGGCGGTCTGACATTTTCACCTTCTGGATGCTGCCGTCTGACTCCACCGTAAACGTGACTGCTTCCGCATAGGCGTATCCCGACGGCGGCGCCGTCTCCTCCAGCGTGTAGGTCTCGCCTGCCAGAAGCGTTCCGCGAAGAACATGCGGTTCTTCCCCGGACACCCATTGATCCACGATCCTGCCGGAAGAATCCTTTAGGATCATCCCGGCGCCCGGCAGTTCATCGCCGTCTGTCAGGTCGGCCTTCGTGATTTCCACATGGGTGGCCTTATCTTTTATTTCAACCTTCATCCGGATGCCGTTCTCATCCAGCCAGAAACGAAGCCGCCCTGTGGTCTGCGCTTCCTCTCTGTCTCCCGTCCGGAACACGGTTGCCTCTTCCAAGACATAGCTCTTTCCGGCTTCAAAAATCCGGCCGGCCGGTTCTTCCTCTGCTCTGTTTTTCACAGTATGGGACACCTCGCCGGGACGCAGGCTCCAGGAATCCAGGATGCGGCCGTCTTTCTCCATGAGGGTAAGCCTCGTCTCCTTAAGCCTCCTGTCCGCCAGCCAGTATCCGCCTGCGGCGCCGTCGGCCCGGAAGGTTTCGCTTCCTATGGGCGCAGTGCTCCCGTCCGAATAGACAGCCCTCTCCTTTAAGGTATAAAGCTCTCCGTCGGAAAGCTCTGACTCTGCAAACGTCCTGCCGCTCCCGTTTCCGTGCCAGGTACAGACCTCCGTCCCGTTCTTATATAAAGAAGAGACTGTCCGAAGCCCCGCCCGTCCCGTTACGGTCAGTGCTGTGATCTCACCGCTTTCCTCTTTCACAAGCCTCACCATCTGGAATTCTGATGAGAGAACCTCCAGAGACTTTCCGTCCGCCGATACAAAAAACAGCATGGGTTCTGCCTTCCCATAGCCTTCCGGCGCCGTAATTTCCTCGAGCACATACGTCTGCCCGGCTTTCAGGCCTCTTATGACCTTCGGCCCTCCGGAAGAAACCCACACGGCGGCTGGCGGCTCCTGCTTTACAAAGCTTCCATCCTCCAGCCTGGCTTCATAAACCGCAAGGACAGCGCCTTCCACGAAAAAGCCCTCATGGAAATCTGTCTTAGAAAACCAGAGTTCGGTTTTCCTGTTTTCTGCCTCCAGTTCATATGCAATCACCGTCTCCTGCCGGTTCCCGTCAAAGGAAAACTGCCATTCCTCAGACATTCTCTCATATCCGTCCGGCGCAAGCACCTCCCTGACGCGGTACTGATACGGGACGACTGCCCCGTCCTTTAAGGAACCGACCGGGAGCTGCTCCGACCTGGCGCTGCCGTCGAAATCTGTGACAAGGAAAAACGTCTCCCCTGTCTCCAAATTCGTCACTTCAAATTCCGCCCCGGACAACGGGATTTTCGTTCCTTCTTCCTTCTTTTTAAGCTCCAGAATCCCTTCCGCCATCTGGTTCTCTGCTTTCACGACAGCCGCACTGTCCGCCGTCACTTCCATCCGTTTCGGCTCCATAAGAGAAAAATAATCCGGCGCCGAGGCCTCGGCCAGGTAATAAGTTCCATAAGGCAGGCCTTTAAGCTTATGGGGCCTTAAGCTTCCAATTCCATAGCCATCAGGCACCTTCCCTTCGGCGGCATCGTCCGCCGTGAACCGTCCCTCAGAGCCTGAAATCCACCTGTCAATCTCATAGGTCGCTTCCGCCGAAAAGCTTCCGTCAGCCGCCGCACGGTATAGGACAAGTTCGGCTCCGATGATCTGGTTCCCGTCCTCGTCGGTCTTATCAATCCATAGCTCTTTCGGCACATTTTCCAGCTCATACCGCCATACGGCCGCCGTTTCGCCGGCCTGCACCAGCTTCGGCCTGGCTGCCTGGTACCCCTCCGGCGTCTTTGTCTCCGCCAGGACGTAATAGCCTGCCGGGATCCGGTCAATCCTGTGGATGCCAGAGGCCGTGTCGTAGCTTATCATGCCGGATTCCGTCTTCCGAAAACGGAAGCGGTACTCAAAGTCCGGCATGCCGTCTTCACTGGCCCGGTTCACGGTGATACGGACAGCGTCTTCCTGATCCATTTCCCAGAGCTGCGTCACAGTTTCCCCGCCCGCCGTGCTGTGGGTTTCTAAAAGCTTTGCGCTGTGCTCTGTCAGACCTTTATCGTCTTCCATGAACCAGGAGAAGGCATCGAAGCCGTCCCCGTATTCCAGAAAATGCTTTTCATATTCCAGAGAGAAACCAGACCTAGTTTTTCCCCTAAAAAGGGCTGCAATCCGGCCTGTCCAGCCCTTTTCCGGAACCTCACACGACTCCAGATACCGTGACACGTCCGCCGTCTCCCACTCATCCATGGGATGACTGCTGTCATAGACCGGCTCGCCGTCCTCAAAAACCGGCAGCCCGTCCGGCCCCACCACGGCAGGATATAAGGCGAGGCCTGCCGTCTTGCCCGCCGAAAGCGGCACCTTCTTCCCATTTTCGTCGGTTTCATATTTGAAAATTTCCAGCTTCGTGTGGTCGTTCCTTAACAGGAACGTCTGGAGCTCTTCTGTCTCCCTGACCGTAATTCCCATGGACGCCCTCACATATCCGGAAGGCGCAGAAAGCTCTTCCAGGATGTAATCGCCAGCCGGGATTCCCTCAAAATATTGTGCCGTGCCGCCGGTTGTCCATCTGGCCGTGACTTTTACGGGACGATTGTCCTCCGGAGACTCGGTGTACCAGACGGCAGGTGCCGTCTCAGCCTTTTTTAAATACCATCCGTCCGGATGCGCCTCATAATCCGATGACGGCACCCGCTCGGCCCGGTAAAGCGCAAGCTCGGCTCCAGGAACCTGCTTATAGGTATAATCCCCCTTTCCTTCCACGGAGACAGAAATTCCCTCTTTTGGCACATCCATAGGGATGATCTCCGTCTCATAGTCCTCCGGCGCATCCATCTTGATAATTTCAATCTTGATTTTCTCATCTGTCATGGACGCTGTCTGGACTTCGCCTGTCTCCTCCACCGTCACGGCCACGGGCATGGCTCTCACGTATCCGTCCGGTGCAGAAAGCTCTTCCATCATATAGGTTCCCGGCATGACCCGCTTAAGCATGTCTGCCTGACCTGCCGTGGTTTCTGTCTCCGCCGGATCGTTGGGCGCCTTTTCCCCTGTCGTCCATATATTAGGGATCACAAACGCTTCCCCTCTCCTGTGCCAGAGCGGGAAGTCGTCCGTCGGGTCTTGCGGATTCCCGATTTCCGTCATCTCTTCCGCCTTTAGCTGGCGGTACGCCGCATCATTGTAAAAGCTCAGAAGATCGTCATAGCGATAGCGCACAAAATCCCCGTCCCTGTCATAAACGGCCTCTCCCTTCTGATAGGTTTCGCCGCTCACCAGGTAATACTCCGCCAGGCCGTACCGGTCATACACCGGCTCCAGACGCTTTTCAAGTTCTCCGTCCCGGACGCTCCCGGTTATGTACGCCTGCGCCGTATCCGCATGAACCTCCGCCGGCCGTCCCGTAAGAATTTTATCCCGCGAGATCACCGTGCCGTCGTCCCGTCTGGAAACCGTGACCGGCCAGGCATATTTCTTTCCGTTTTCTTCTGCATAAGCAAGCCCCGTATATCCGTCCACAAGGGCATCCCGCCGGCCGCTTCCATCCAGATGATAGATGGTTATGGTTTCCGGCACTCTGGAAAATCCCTTTGCGCTGCCGTCATAGACAAGCCCGTCAAAACCGCTTCCGGAAAGCTCAAACGCCGGAATCCCGTTTTTCAGCGCATAAATGGAACTGGTATCCGAGCCAATCCGCATCGTCTTCCCATTTTCATCATAGCCAGACAGGCTGCCGTCCCCGTTTTCTTCTATTACTTTAAGCCCGCCTACGTCATAAAACAGAACCGGCGTATCGCCCCTGTAAACCGTCTCATACGTCCACGTCCCGTCTTCCTTTTTTACCAGCTCCGTCTTTTCTCCTGCATATCCCTCCTTTAAAATGATGGAGCTTACGTTTCCGTTCCGATCCCTGGTCACTTCAGCGCCCTCAAACGAGAAGTCGCCGCTGTCCCCGGAGGGCAGAAGCTCTATGGCTTCATAGAGCGCCATGACAGCCCCGGGAACATACCTGTTTTCATCCTTTGCCGTCTCAAGCTCCTTCGTGACATAGCCGTACCCGGAAAATACCTGCTGTTCATTGTAAACCAGCTCTACCGCCTCCCCGGCATCCTTCCTGCTTTCCAGATATTCTAACGTCCCCTTGAACCATCCATATCCCAGATAGGCGCCTGAGCTGTTGAAAGCCAGGTCTAAGTTTTGAAGGCCATACTTTCCGGAAAGCTCCGCCAAAGTCCCTTCCACACGGCCGGATATTTTCATTTTCCTTGTGATATCCGAGGTCTTAAGCTTGGAGACCTGGAGCCGGACTGCCGTATCCGAGACGAAAATCCGCGCAGCTTCTCCCGCACTCTCCGGTTTGTTTCCCTGTGCACCGTCTTTAAGCCGCAGGGAATAGAGGGCGGCAGCAGCCTTTTTCGTTCCGCCGTCCGGATAGTAGGAAATCTCATCCGAATATATCTCCACCGGTACCGGAAGGCTTCGCGCGTACCCACCTGGCGCCTTAATCTCCGCCAGGACGTAGACGCCGGCTCCCACCGGCTCCGGGGTCAGGAAGCTTCCTGTAATCTGAAGCCCATCTGTCTGCCCGTCCCCTTCTTCCTTTTTCATGGCTCCGTCCCGCACCGTCGAAAGCGCCTCCCAGCCGCCCGTCAAAAGTCCGTCCTCATCACGGAATACAATGCACTCCTTTTCCCGGCAGACCGGCGTCCCGGCCGGAACTGTCCCATAGCAGGTGGCTCCCGGCGCTTCCTTGGAATCCCAATCCCTCGCCATGGGAACGATGTTTTCCGCACCCATGGCCTCCAGAAACAGCCGTGTTCCCATGATGACCGTCGGCCTTTCATACCGCCTGACCGTTCCGTCTCCGTCCGGGGAGTCATCCCGTTCCGCCGCATACAGGGCGAAAATGGCGCCGTCGTTGAGAATCGGCTCGCCTGTCTCTGCATCCAGCTTTTCCACCCTCAGCCTGACCGAATAGAAACGGTTTCGGAATTTTCGGTATGCGTATCCGGCAAAGGAACTGCTGCCGTCCTGGTTCTGAGTGCTGTCCGCCTCCTCATCTTCCGGCTCCGTCATGCTCCACGGGATAAGCATCGGCGCAAACTTCCCGTCATAAGCCGTCCGGACGCCGGTCATGGTCTTTACATTGTCCTTCCAATACAGTCCTGCCGCATTTTCCCCGCTGGTCTTCCCGCCCAAAAACGGGACACCGGATTCCAGGCCGCCGTCTTCACTGACGGATTGATAATGATAATATTTTGCCACCGCCGGATTTCCGTAAGGTTCGTAATGACCGGCCGTCTGATCCCGGTCGAGGCCGTATCGGTAAACCTCAAAATCCCCGTCGCTGTTATGGCCGTAAACAACAGAAGCTTCCGCAGTTTCCTCGTTAAAGCGGATCAGGTACTTTGCCGCCAGATCGTTTGGCAGATCAGCCGCCCGGTATTGGTAATACGCACTTTCCTCCTCCGGCGTCTTCCATGCGCCTTCCGATCCATTCTCATAGCTTACCGGCACCGACAGTTCCTTCGGCGTGTCAACGGCATAGTGCTTATTGGCAAAATCTCCCCATTCCGGGTTCCAGGGCTGCTGTTCCACAAGGACATAATCTCCGTATGGAAGTGCCTTAGAAATCCCGTAGGTGTATAACGGATCCCCGTCTTCTAAAAAGGCGGTATCCGCGGCCAGCGTCGCCATCTCCCGGTCGATGCCGCCGTCTGGGGCACTGTCCCACAAGATAGAATAAATCTCGTTCAGATCATAGCGGAAAAACGGCTTCAGGTACTCCTCTGCCCGTAAGATGGCTGCGTAAAGTGCCGTGTCATAAAGCTCGTCCGTATAACGGACTTCCCCGTCTTTTGCCAGGAATCCGCCGTCTCCGTCCTCTTTTAAAAGCCGCGCCGCTTCTTCCTCCAAGTACCAATCAATAGCAAACTGCCGGACGGCATCTGACCGCTTCGCATTTTCCCTCGCTTCCTCAGACGTATTGATTTCGTTGGCCTCTCCCGTGAGCCGGTTTTCTGCAAACGGCTTAAACGAGCTGGTTAAGAGCCCTTCCGTATTGTCCCATTTGTCCCGGTCAGCCGTCTCGACGGCATCGAAAAACTTTTCATAGTGATACGTCCGGATCTCCCGCATGCCGTCAGCCCCGTCTTCCATGGGAACCGTTATGGTCTCCAGGAGTCTGGTATATTCCGGCCCCGTTTCCGTATAGAGCTTTTGAACCAGCTCCGGGAAATTTTCCCGGTACTGGCCGATGTTCACAGGCGTCCCGTCCCGATCCACCCAGACAATATCCCCGTCCCGGTTCCGGTAAAGCCGTTCCAGATTGGATTTTAAATAAATCCGGAAACGGAAATTCGGCATCGCGCGGGCGGCCGTCCGTTCCAGGAAGCCGCCGAAATCCGAGGTAAACGCATCCTCGTGAATCTGGTAGCTGTTATTTTCGTATGTGCGCTCCTCTCCCGTTTCAATATCCTTTACCACCTTGACCTTCTGGCGGATGGGCCGCTCTAAAACCTGAACCGGCAAAAGCTTTGTATCCCCGTCCTCGCTCACTTTGTTCTGGCCGCGGTATAAAAGATTCTTCGGCACGATATACGTGTCGTCCGCATCTTCTCCCAGAGCCGCTGTCACAGACACCGATGCGCCGCCAAACAGCATCTGGTAACGGACATACCCCAGTTCTTCTCCTGCCTCAAAGCCGGACACATTCGCCTCGCCCAGAGCTTCGATATCGGCCTCGGTGAGCGTCACTTTTTTCTGTTCCGTGACGGCGAGGAATGACAGCGTAAGGCTTTTCTCCTTATCCGAAAACGGCTTTCCCCATGCATCTGTGCCGTTCGTCTCCACATGAACCGTATAAGTCCCTGTTTTTTCATCATAGACAGCAGGCAGCTCCACATCTTTCTGCACCGTTTCCTTTTCCGTCGTAATTTCGACTTTTTCCGTCAGTTCCGTAAGCGGGACGCGGTATCCGCTTTCCGGGATTCCTTCCATGTAGTCGATGATTTCTTCTCCCTTTTTGTGGTACACCATCACGGTATGATAAATTTTCTCAAGCCGTCCGGCGCCGTTGTCCTGGAGAGCCGGGCGTATGATGGCATCGACATAATACCGCTTGGACGAACCGCTTCCAAAGGAGTACTTCCGCTCCAGTTCATAGGAAAATTCACCGTCTTCCTCACATTTCTGGTAGACATACCGCATGGTTTCCGGATTCTCAAAGCCCACGTAAACCGCATCGGCTTCCAGGCTGTCTTCGCCGGTCTTTGCCGTAAAAAACCGTTTTCCGGAAAACGACAGGATTCCGGCATACAAAAAGATCCGGTAGCCGTCCTCCGTTTTCTCAATTCCGTCAAGACCGCCGAAGCTCCATTCTGGATGTTCCCGGTACCAATCTATCACGGCCGCAGCCAGATCTGCCGCAGCCGCATTTTCCGGCACTTTTTCAAGGTTTAAAACAGCGATCCCCTCGCCGTACACGGTTCTTGACGCCGTCTCTCCCGCAAGCCCGGCCTGCCCGTAATGGTCGGTTTCTCCTTTCTTCACGCCGCGGCTGAAAGAGCCCTTCGTCTCCGTAGAATACGTTCCGTCCGCCGTTTTCGGCGTGTCATATCCGTATTTTCTTAACACCTCCTCGATGTTTGCTTTCATGAGAAGAAACAGGCTGTCCGTCTCTTCGGTGATATCATGCGCTGACAAAAGCTCCTGAAAGCCGCTTTCCTGCCAGAAATCCACAGCATCTAATGCCATGTTTCCTGCCATCGGGACGCGCTCCAGCCGCATCACCTGTTCCTCCAGCCGCGTCACGACCTTCTGTCCCGTCACTGCGCCTGTACTATCGTAAACAGGTTCGTACCGCAAATCACTTTCATCGCTTTCCGCCCGTTTCCACACAATCTCGCCGTTTCCGTCCCTCACAATGGTTTCCTCAAACCCGGTGATATGCGGCCCTGTCACCATCTCTTCGCCGGAATCCTCACGGTAAAATCTCGTTCCCTTCGGGAATCCGGAAATCAAGAGGTCATAGCCCTCCGTTCCGGAGGAAGTCACCGTAAACGAAAGCTGGTCGTAGCCGTTTCCGCTCCCGTCTTCGCCTTCCATGGACGCCGACAGCTCTGGCAAAGACAAAACGGCCATGCCGTTGGAAGAAAGAATGGAATCCGGCGTCTCAAAACCGGTTCCCCGGTTCGTATCTGCCCTTGTGATACCGTTTACGGAAAGCTCGAAGCCCTCTGACCTGGAAAGCTCTTTGACATAGTATTTTCCAAGAAGCAGCGGCCGCCCAATCCATGGATTCCCGTTTAAAGCCTCGTTGTCCTGATATGTTAAACCGCCTGTCCCATCCGGCGAATATCCGTCCCTTTCCGCCTGGAATCCCTCTGACTGATAGAGGTTTCCCGGCCAGCCGCCGTTTTGGACAATCATTCCTTTCTCATAATCATAGGAAGAACCGGGCGCTTCCGTAAACACTAGGAAGTCTGCGTTTCCCTCCCGGTCTGTGGCGGCCACAGCCGCCAGATCGCCGCGCCTGTACACAACTCCCGTATTCTTTACGGTTCCGTCCTCCATGACCTGTGAATCCGGGTGCAGAATATCTTCCGCGACAAAAAGCCCGTACACAGCCCCTTCCAGCGTCGCATCGCCTTCGGTATCTCCATAAGAGGAATATTCCTCTGACTCCTTTCGGTAGAGCTCCAGATCCCGCTTATTGATATGGATCCTGCCTTCCGTCCTGTGGTCGTAAACGCGCCAGGAATCGCCGCAGTCATCGGCCCCGCTGCAATGGGAAAACCGATCCTCTTCCCGGCTTTCCAGATGGCTGATCCCGTCTGCCCCGGCGGACTCCAGATAGGATGCAAACGACTCCGTCCCCTCTTTCCCGGACTCCCATTCGTCGTCAGAAACCATGGCCGATATTCCGGCCTTTCCTGCCCGCAAAGCCGTTATTTTTCTGGCCGAAGCGCCTGTGCCGGAAGCCGGATTCCCGTCCGAAACCGCCCATGCGTCCGAAGCCGTCGCTGCATTCGAGGCGGTCGCCGTCTTTTTCACTGCCGCATTGGAGGCAGTCGATTTCGTCCCGACTGACACTGCATCTGAATCCGTCGTCTTTCGCTCCGTTTCCAGAAGAAGCTTCATCAGGTTGACCGAATACTCCCGCATAAGCTCCAGCTCTTTCTCCTGCGGCATGACTGCCAATTTTTCCCGCCAGGACATATCCATGGCCTCCGGTTCTCCGGCATAAAGGCTCCGAAACGCGGCATCGTCGAAAGAGCTGGCTCTGCCCCCGTTTCCGCCGTACCAGACGTTTTCGCTGATATCCTGACTGTATCCGTTTCCAAACCGGCTTTCTGCACCAGCCTGAGAGGAATTTGTCGTGATAATCTCCACCGGCACATCCTCGGGATGCAGCCCATGGAGAACATATCCCACGGCCGCCTGGATTTCCTTCCATGTATAGCTGAATTCCAGGTTAATGAAATTCTCATATGTCTCCTCACAGTCCGCCTGACAGCCGGATTTCTCAAAGGCCGTCTCCTTCGTCACATCCATTTCCCCGAAGCTTTCCGTCTCGCCGCTCTCGGCGGCTGCCGCAATTTTCTCATACATGGACTCGTCGGCCATCCAGTGAAAATGTGTATCCGTATCTTCCATTTCAGCCTCGCAGGCCTCCACAAGCCGGAGCCATTCGGCCGCAGCCGCCCGGTTGGCATCTTCCGCCGCCTGGATATCCGCCTCATTTGTAACCTGCCCCGTCACAGGATCCGCGGCTGCCTCCGGGATCTCGGCCCACTTCGGCGCAGGATGGCCGTTGCAGTAGGTCTTTTCGTATTCATATTCCCGGTGATCCGTATGTACAATGGTTCCGTCCCCGTCTGTCACTGCATCCGAAAAGATCCGGAACCCGTCCCAGGGTGAAAAGCTTAGGTTTTCTTCTGCCAGGCTGCCGTCCCTCTGGCTGTCCCCGATTTTTCCCCGGTCATCGAACCGCTCATAAAGGTAAAACTGGCTCCCTTTGATGGGCATGCCGGTCTCCGCATCCATCTTTTTCAGACGGACATTGTAGTCCGCCTCAAAAGTCTCCTCATGCCGGTAAATCTGGAACGGGACGCTCCATTCCGTCTCCACGGGCGGATATTCCACCGGCTCGCCGTTCTGGGAAATCTCAATATAAAACGGCATGGAGGACGGCTCGATAGGCGCCTGCGCCGTATAAAGACGCTGCCTGTCGGAAGAAGTCACACAGACCTTAAACCGCATCCATTCGTCCAGATAATTTTCATTCCATGCGGCCTCCAGCACATAGCCGGAATTCTCCTTCATGGTAATCTTATAGCGCACAATGGTCTTATTGAATTTCACCTCATCCGGCACATTGGGATCCAGAATCGTTTCATTGGCATACTGAGAGCCGTTGTTCACGATGTGCAGGCTGCTCCCGCTCCAGGTGATTTCATAAAGCTTCGTCCCCAGTACCGATGTTGCAATGTTTTTGTCCTGGGACGCGTCAATCCAGCCGACTGCGCCGCCCGTCGAACCGTTGTCATAGACCGTCTGCGGCTCCACATTTTTTATCTGGCTCACAAAATAACTGTCCAGGCCGAAATCCTGTCCCAAAGCCGATCCCGGCCCGAAATCTCCCAGAGAAATCTTGACTGCTGCATTTTCATAAACGGCGTATGTCCCTGTCTCCTGATTGAACAGGGAGGCCGGCGGAGTCCTCCCGGACTCCGCGCTTTCCGCCGCGTACTTCACCACCGCCGCTTTGGCCCGCTCTTCGATTTCCGGATTGTCGGCCACCCAGGCAAATTTTGTGCTGCTATCGTCCTTCACGCGCTTCACCACGTTGGGATCGGAGCCGGTTCCGCGGATCTCCTCATATAATTCCGGATCATACTTTGCCGCCGCCGGTTTTAAGACCCCATTCCAGATATCCGGGTATGCCCAGAACAGCCGTCTTGCCTGTTCATCGGTAACGCCTGCTTCCTCACGTCCCATCTCCTCGTACCGGTCACTGCTCCGCCACGGTTTTCCGCCGTCGATGCAGTAAAACGGCGCCGTGCTTTTCTGCGGCCAGATGTTGGAGGCGCCTGCCGGAAGGCGAAATACAGTGCCCGAAAAAAAGACAGCCGCTGCCGTGACTCCCGCTATTCCCCGCCGGAGCCCCTTCCATTTTCTGTGCGTGATTCTCCCCATAAGCCTCCCCTTTCTGATCCTAAACGCCGTCCTGCCGGATCTGCACGATTCCGTCCACCGTCCAGGCTCCCGTATCGTCCACCGAAAAGCCGTCCGGCGTCATTTCGGAGACTGCCATCCTGCCGTCCGACGGATCAAAGTAATAGCATTTTCCGTCAATCCAGTTCCAGCCTGTCAGCCGTCTGCCTTTTGTCCCGTCGGACACCTGGTTAAAGTAATACCAGCTTCCGTCCATAAAATGCCAGCCGCAGTACATATGCCCAAGGGTGCCGTCGGAAATTTCATGCAGATAAAACCAGTTTCCCGTCTCCGGCTCCTGGTACCAGCCTGTCACCATGTAACCGTCCTGTCCGAACAAGAACCAGTCGGTGCTTGCCTGCCCGTCTCCGGCATATGGATTGTGGACATAGGCCCACTCCCCCGCATAAGTGCGGCCGCCGGACACAAACAGCCACTTTCCGGCCCCGTCCTGGATCCAGGTTCCCGTCACACTGCCCTTCGGCTGATCAACGGTCATATTGACGGCTCCGCCGGTGGTGACGCCATGGGAAGAACTGCCGGAAGAAGAGCTTCCGCCGGAACCTCCCGAGCTGCCGGAACCGGAGGAATAGGTATTGTCTACCAGCCGGAACTTTATAAGAACTTCCGTCTCGTCGCTCATGCCGCCTGCTTCTGCCCGGACGGCTGTCCGCATTTCTGCCTCATACGGCGCCTTTTTCATCGCCTCTTTGATCCATTCCGCTTCCAGATTCGGTGTCACAGCGCCGGATTCCTCCAGAAGAATCAGCTCAGAATCCCCGCTCCAGGTAAGTTCTGCCTCTTTTTCATCATGCGGATAAATCTCTGCCGCAAGCGTCTGTTTTTCCGCTCCCGACCAGGTAAGTACCGGGGCCGACCGTCTCCCGCTCTTTGTAAGAACCAGGTCAAAAACCGCGCCGTTCCGGATTTCCAGGCATTTTGCATCATAAACAAGCGTAACCTGGCATTCCGCCAAAGCTTCCGGGTTCCCGGCCGCCTGCGCCGTCACCGTCACCGTTTTTTCGCCGTGATACGGCGGATTTTTCTTTGCCTCTTTGATCCACGCCGCTTCCGGATCCGCAGCGAGCCGCCCGTCTTCTATCCTTAAGGACGGATCCTGGCTGTTCCATACAATCTTCCGATTGAACGGCTCGTAAATTCCCGCATTTTCCAGCGCAGGAAGCACCTCTGCGCCTGGAAGTTCCATGGCAAGGCCTGTCCATTTCACGGTTTCCGAATCGATATCACCGCTCTTTTCCTCCTGAATCTCCATCACCAGCTTATTCTGATCTAAGCGCACCTCCTCCGGCCGGATGACCGTCTGATCCTCCGTCACAAAATTCACCGTCACTTCGCACACGGCGCTCTGCCGGTTGCCCAAAAGATCGTCAGCTGTCACCGTTACCGTCCCGCTGCGGCTTCCTTTTCCGTCCAGCTTGCGGTACGGGTCATTTTCATGGATTCCGTTTTCCGCCGCAATCAGGTCGCGGATCCACTTGGCATCCCGGATCGCCTGGACGCTTACATTTTTATAATCTCTTCCGGACTCGTCGCCGGAAACCGTAAAGATAGTTTCGTCGCTTGATGTCCAGGACACCGACTTTTTATCAAAAAAGTCCGGGTTAAAAGAGGCCGTCAAGGTCTGCGGCTCCGATACAAGAAGCTGCTCCGACGGATTTTTCCGATCCCCGCTCAGTCTTCTTGTGACCGTAAAGGCAAGCTCTGTCTTATCGAGAGACGCGCCTTCTGCCGCCACCTGGGTTTTATCCAAGATCCGGAATGTCACCAAAATCCGGCAGTTTGCCTCCAGCGGCTTCCCTTCAAAACTGGCCGCCGGCCTCGTCTTGGCCGTTAAGACGGCAATTCCGCCGCCGTAAATCGTATCCGGGATGGCATACCGATAGCCGTCCTCCCTCTGCGCTTCTTCTGCCTTGCTTATAATGTCCTCAAAAAACTTCGACTTTAAGTTCAGCTCAATGGACGCACTTTTCCCCGTGTAGCCTTCCGGATCCTCATCGTCATTCTTTTTAAGCTCTATCAGCTCCGCATCGTCGATGCTCCATGTCACACGGCTGTCCACCACGTCATTGTTAGCATCCACGACTGCCTCAATCCTCACCTCCTGCACCTTCGTATCCTGTTCCAGCTCCCCGTTGATGTATCTGGCAATCAGCTTTCC
Source organism: Eubacteriaceae bacterium Marseille-Q4139 (assembly GCA_018223415.1). NCBI lineage: Bacteria > Bacillati > Bacillota > Clostridia > Eubacteriales > Eubacteriaceae > Eubacteriaceae bacterium Marseille-Q4139. The sequence continues at coordinate 1,729,259 of JAGTTQ010000001.1, forward strand.
TGCGCCGTCCCTGACCTCTGTCACCGTACTGGGGTTTTTCCGGTCACCGCTCCGCTCCTGAACCACCTGGAACTGGTATTCCTCCGGCTCCGTACGGACAGCAGCGGCCACTTTCCGGTAGACGGCCGACACCTCCGTGTCGCATTCCGGCATCACAAACGTATAAAAACCGCCGTTCTGATAGGACGTGTTCCTCTTTTTTCCGTCCGGATCCGTATAGGTAGGGACTCCGTCTATCTGGTATTTTTCCGTATCCGTGTTTTTCGGCGCTGTCACAACAGTCACCACGTCTCCGGCCGCGACGGCGCCGCGATGAAACTTATCCAGCTCATGACTGTACGCCGAGCTTCCTTTCGCTGTCAGCACAGCCACGTCATAATACTTCTGCACATTTGCCGCCGTGTCGATCTGAAGGACGGACACCAGATAGCCCCTCTGGGGCCTGCCGACGGCGTTCGGCGCAAAATGATCCGGCTGGTATTTTTCCTCTCTGGCTTCGTCCTCCATGTCGATCACATGAAGAACGCCGTTTTCCAGCTCCTCGTAAAAGTAAATCTCCTCCTCTGTCCGGCTCCCGCTTCCCTGAACCAGCGTGAAAAAATTGTCGCCGCTGTGCCAAAAGCCGATATGGGCGCCGTAGGTATAGGAATTGTCGTCAGAAATCCCGGAGCCGCAGACACCGGCAAGAACTTTGCTCTCCTTATCTGCAAACAGGTAAGCCACATCTGCCCCGGCTTCCGTCCCGTAGCGGAAATGGAAGCCGGCGTCCCGCGTCCCGATAAACGTCCCCTCTCTGGCGGCGCTTCCGAGGCCGGAACTTGCAATCGTCCCCTCAAATCGGGCCACCTTCAGCTTCCCGGAGGCATATTTTCCCGTAATCCCGCCGATGGCCTGGGAACCGCTTCCGCCGATGGTGCCCATGACATGCGTGTTGAAAATATCCGTCCCGTTCTGGAAGCCCATGATTCCGCCCACATAGCCGCCGCCCTGGAGCCTGGCGCTCAAGCTGTCTCCCGTATTGACAGTACAGTCTGCAATCAGGGATGCGGCCGCCGTGCCGGCAATGCCGCCCACATAAGTTTCCTTCTCCTTTCCCGCATCAATGGCGATATGGTCGGCCGTGCAGTTTTCCAGCACGCTTCCGTCAGAAACCACGGCTGCGATTCCTCCGGCCGTCCCGGAAACCATTAACGTCCCGGACACTGACACATCACAGATCCGGCTGTTTTCGACGCGCCCGGCCAGAATCCCGGCCGTTTTCTGAGATGTCAGGACAGACTCCGGCTTTACCGTGAGATTCCGGATTTCGGAATCCTGTATGGCTCCGAAAAGCCCTGTTTCCGTCCAGGAGGGCTCATAAATCCGAAAATTGGAAATGGTTTTCCCGTTTCCGTCAAAGTGGCCGCAAAACGGCGTGATCTGGCCGGATGCCAGCTCTGCGCTGTCTTTGTAAAACCCGATGGGGAGCCATTCCATACCGCCTAAGTCGATATTTCGTGTCAGGAGAAAATAAGCACCGCTGTAATCACCGGGGCTGTTCCCCTCTCCTTCCGCCACCTGCATCCCGTCAGCCGCCAGCCTGGAAAGCCCCATAAGCTGCGCCTTTGTGGAGATCTGATAGGGCTCATCCTCCGTTCCTTTTCCCGTTTTTCCGTCAAGAAAGCTCAGATCCCCGGCCCAGTTGTCCCAAAAGCCCGCAGATCTGGCAAACAGCAGGGCGTTAGACGCCGTCGGCACAAAAATCCCCGGGGCGGCATCGGACGGTGTCGCCCTGACGAAGGAGCCGGCTGCGTTCGATGATGTTTTCCTTGCGAATAAACTGGCCGCGTTCGATGGCGTTGCCGCAAAGAACGCCCTGGCCGTATCCGACTGTTCCCCTGCCGAAAAAGCTCCGACTGTATCTGACTGTGCCCCTGCCGAAAATGTCCTGGCCGCATCCGGCTGCATCCTTGCCAGGAACGCCCCGGCTCCATCCGACTGTGCCCCTGCCAGGAACGCCCCGGCTCCATCTGGCCGTGCCGCAAGCGCCGTCCCGGTCTCCAGAACCACCAGGCAGGCCGAAAGCCCCGCTGCAAGGAGCCGGCAGGCCGCCTTCGATTTTCCATGTCCGCAAACGGACTGGCTGCGTCTTCCATGTTCCCATTTCCATCTTCCATGATTTTTCATACAATCTCCCATCCTTCCTTAAGCCTGCGGGACGCAGAATGCCGGGCGGATTCCGATGCTGCCGTCACTGACAGACTCCGGCCCGATCCATCCCTTTTCCAGATCCACCGCATATGCAAATGCTCCGTCCGTAAATGCCCCGCTTCCGTCCGACAAAAAAGCAGGGCTCCTCAGCCAGTATCCGCGGCTGTACGGGCTGATTTCCGCTTCCGGGCCATCTCCAAGAGGGCCAAAATCCCACAAAAATTCCCGGTACGCCTCCGCTTCCTCCACGGACAGCAAAAACATCGAATCCGCCATTTCCTGATAGGGAAGCTCATACCGAAGAAGCTCCGATACATCCATATCCGAGAATCCGCCCTCTTCTGTCTTTCCGAAAAAGGCAGAGTTCACCCCGATATACGTTTTGCGGATGCCGAACCCATTTTCACTTCCATTTTCCGACAGCCACCTGCGGACTGCCGATTTCTTATAATTATTGGTATCTCCAAAGGTCGTAATTATCTTTTGGGAATCCGTACTGTCAATATCCGAACGGATGACAGACGTGCACAGAAACAGTGCAGATTTTTGATGGTTAGAACTGCTGTCCTTATAATCGCCGTCGATGCAGCGAAACAGGTATGGCTTTCCGCCGATTCTCTGGATCTGGAAATCCCCGGTTTCCCAGAATGCCTTTTCCGCTTCCTCACCGGTCACGGGCACATCGAGCACAAGGGCCGGCCAGATGCCGTCCTCCTTTTTCCACTGGCCATGTCCGACGGGCTTTCCGTCCTGGTCTGCCAGAAAGACGTCCCGGCAGGCATCATGGATAGAAATCTGATTCGCAAAATCCATGGTAAGCCAAATCCTTGCCTCTTCCTCTCCCCAGTCACCGGAGAGCCCCGGGGAAACGCTGGCGGTGCTCACATACAGCATACCGCCCCCATAATCCTCATCGGCGCAGCAAAACGTCAGCGGTACCGCTCCCTCCTTTCCCTCATACAGGATCCGGATTTCATCCCCGGCCTTCTGTTCCACGCACCGTCCATGGCAGGCGTCGCAGAGGGAATCCCCGTCCGTATCTGCATGGCCGTTTGCCGGAAGCGCCGCCGTAAATTTCGCACCGCAGCGCCCGCAAGCGATCCTGGCTTTTCCCATCGTCAGGCAGGCCGGTTCCTCCAAAACTTCTCCCGTCCACACATGGCTGCATGACGTTTCTTCCGCCTTCCTTTCAAAGCCGATCCGGCAGCGTACATAGCGGTGTCCGTCCCTTTCATACTCTTCCATGACTGTGTTGGAAATGTTCTGCACATCAGGAAACATCTGGGCGATCACCAGGCTGTCCGGCACATAGTCTTCTCCCGTCACAAATACCTCAGTTCTCCCTTCCGGACCTGAGTCGGAAACCAGTTCCATGAGAAGCCTCCGGTTTTCTTCCCTGCTCCTTACCAGATAGCCGTTTTCTGCCTGTACCGGAATTTCTCCCAGGAACGCGCACCACGCCGCGCACAAAAATACAGCCATCCTTTTCCATTTTTTCCTCTTTCTCGTCGCCGTCCCCTCCTTTCTGAACGCATGAAAAAGGGTACAAAAAACAAACCTCCGGGAACTGCATCGTTTTTCCCGTGTCCGCATTCGTAATGTATGGCTGAGCGCCTTTTCTCCTTTGTTGTCAGTCCAGTTTGGATTCTCCGGCAGAAACGCCGTCAGAACTGTCATTACAGAAGAACTTCTGTAAGAATAAATCCACTATAACACAATCCGACAGGATTGTCCAGAGTGGAAATAAAATCCGGCATTTTTCCTGTGCGGGGAGCCATGAAAATCTTTCCAATGGCGAATGGACATGGTACAATGACCTCAGAAGCGGACATTCTGCCTGCACATACCGGTTTTTCGCGCCCGCCGCAAGAACCCGGGCGCTAAGTTCCGCCGGAGGGCATAAAAGTTAAGGAGGAACAGGATATGGATATTTTAAAACAGTGCCAAACATGGAACGAAAATCACGAATACCAGAAGATCCTTGACGCGCTGGAAGCAATCCCTGCCAAAGAGCGCACGCCGGAAATGGACAGCGAACTGGCCCGCGCCTACAACAATCTGGCAGATCCATGTAAGCCGGAGGGCGTCCACATGCTCAAACGGGCCATTGCGCTTTTAAAGCCCCACGAGGAAGCCTTTGTGGATGACCATTTCTGGAACTTCCGCATGGGCTATGCCTACTTTTATCTGGATCAGGAAGGACGGGCACTGCCCTATTTCCGCAGAGCGCTGAAGGCCCGCCCCGGCGATCAGGATACCCAGGAACTGATTGAACAATGCGAAGCGTGCATTGCCCTGCCTCAGTTCAGGAGAAGCTTTCGGGAGCGGACAGAGGCAGCATGGAAGGCATTTTCCGAGAAAGAGGACAGGCTGCGCCAGATCATGAATGAGGACAAAAACCATGAGCGGGGCGAAGAGCTGATCGAACAATGCGAACACATCCTGAATCTGGCCTTTGACGACATCTCCTACGAAATCGGATATAACGGGGAAAAGTATGAATTGATCCTCACGCCGGAGGGGGATAAGGTCAAGCTGTTTGAGCTTGTCTATTTCCGGAAACATGCTCCCAAACAGGTGCTGGAACACTGGAACATTCTGGTTGGCCGCCAGCCGAATCCTGGTATCGGCCTGCGTACCGAAGACGGCTGGGAAATTTTCGGGGACGATGTGCAGGCCTGGCTGGATAAACAGGGCGAAAAGAGCTTTGCTCTCTCTGCCTTCTGTGAAAAACTGCTGCCCCTGCTCCCTGAAAAGGAAGGGAAGGTCTGGTGGATGCTCACCACGCTCACCGATCAGATTCTGGGGGAAATCCCCCACATGCAATATATTGACAGTTTTGATGTTCTGGAGACACCCAGGGAAGAACCGGCCATCCTCATGTCCAAACTGCCGGATAAGCTAAAGGAACTTGGCTTAAATCTCTCTGCTGACCCGGAAAGCTGTCTTGAAACCTACATCGGCTATAAAATGAAGCCCAATGAAGATCCGGACGATGACTGGCGGCTGGATACCATCGCAGGCTCCACCTGCTGTACGGCGCTCGTCAACGGCTATTTAAACGCCGACAACGACTGGATGGACGCTCTCCACGCGGACGGCGCGGCGGCGGGATTTCTCATTTATCCGCTGGATACCCTGCGTGAGGAAAAAGGCAGCCAGAAGATCTTCGACTTCCGCGACAAGCTGGAGGAAGCGCTTGCTGCCGGGGACGGGCCGGAGGTGCTCACCCTCACCGGCGGAGCCACCGGCATCTTCTGCGGCTATGTGGACTTCATCGCCTGGGATCTCCAGGCAGCGCTCCATATGGCCGGGGAATTCTTTGCAAACAGCGATATCCCCTGGGCAAGCTTCCATACCTTCCGGCGGGAGGCGGCCTCCGTGCGGCTAAAGAACCCGGCGGACGGCGGCCTGGAGCATGAAGATATTTACAGCCCGGAGGCCGATGAGGAAGAAGAATCCCAGCACGACCCTACGGGCGCCTTCGGCGGCTTTGTCCTACTGTCCAAAGGGGAATGGGACAAGGAACAGTTCATCCGGGACATGAAGGAAAAGTGGGACATTTCTGTGTCAGAGGACGAGGGCAAACGAGACGACTCGGCGGTGTTTGATGTGGGCGGCATGATTGCTGCCGTCAGCCTGATGCCCTACCCCATCCCCGACGGCGAGGCCGAGGCCAACGCAGAAAACAACTATCTGTGGCCGGATGCAGTAAAAGCGGCCAGGGAGCACAGCGCCCATTTGATGGTGGCGGTATTAGGCAAAGAGGAGAATGTCCTGGAGCGCGGCAAGCTCTATGCAAAGCTGATGGCCGCCTGCTGCCGTCAGAAATACACTTCCGGCGTTTACACCAGCGGCGTCGTGTTTGAACCCCGGTTCTACGAGGGCTTTGCCGACATGATGCAAAACGGCGAGCTTCCCATTTTCAACTGGATCTGGTTCGGCCTGTACCGGGATGAAAACGGCATGAACGCCTACACCTACGGCATGGATGTGTTCGGCAAGGACGAGATGGAGGTGCTTGGCGCCGACGCCGAACCGGGCGAGCTGCGTAACTTTCTGGCAAGCCTCGTGTCCTATGTGCTGGAGAGCGGCGTGGAACTTCACGACGGGGAAACCATCGGCTTCTCCGAGAACGATAAACACGCCATCACGCGCAGCGAAGGCGTTTCTCTTCCCGAGGATCAGATGACGCTTAAGATTTCTTATGAACCCATAGAGAGCGATTCTGAGGAAGAAGACAGCACGGCGATGGACGATGCAGCCTATCACCTGGAATCGATCCAGGAGAAACAGCTTCCGGTGGATGAGATTTCGGCCTATAACCACATGGCCATTTACCTGCGCTGGTGCATGGAGCATGACCTGATGGGAGAAAGGTTCCTGGCGGAACATGGCGAAGCCATAAAGCAGGTCAAAGAAAACCCGGCCAGCCTGGATCTGCGGGATTTTATCCGGAAGGAGCTGTACGGCTGTCTGTTCTCTGCCCTGTTCAATCGGAAGGGACAGGCTTTTGCCGAATACTATTATGGAGAAAATGACTCTCCCTACTACCCCAGTGACATTGATGACTATGCCCTGGCATACTTTGGCCCGGAGCGGTACCATTCGGATGAGTTCCGTCAGGAGGCGTACCTGTTCATCCCCTTTGACGAGAACTACTATCAGGCCATGGCGAAGGTGATAGAGGGACGCTTTGCCAACTGGCAGGGCCAGCATTTCGATGAGGAAACCATGGAGCCCTCCGAGCTGTCGCAGGCTGTGATGAAGTATCTGGACTGTGAATGCACCTACTTCCCTTCTATGAAGGACGACGATCCCATCATATCGGCGTACCGATACGCCCGGCGCCTTGGTGTGCGGGAGGGCTTTGTTCCCGTACTGGTGAAGGCCGACGAAACTCTGTGGGAGTGCCTGGTGATGAATTCTGATCCGGACAGCGACGGCGATGACGGCTATGGTTTCAATCCGGAGAAAGTGGCGGAGTACAGAAAAAACATGCTTTCTGCTCCCGTCATGGACGGAAAGGCAGTCCTTGAAAAACTGACCGGCGAACGCAGGGCCGAAGCCGAGGATGACGAGATGGACTGGGAGGAAGAAATCCTCGGTGAGATGGAAGGCGGTTATCAGAACTGCCGTTTTTCTGGCATCTGGGATTCTGATACGGACATGACGTATCCCCTCATTCTGGCAAAAATTCCGGTCAGACATCCATGGGAGATCTTTGCGTATCTGCCGTTCGGGAGTTGGAATGAATGCCCTGATACCCCGGAGCTGATGGCGGCAGCAAAATACTGGTTCGAGCAATACGGCGCTGTGCCTGCTGTCATGACCCATGATGAGCTGGAATTTGACCTTCCGGCTCCCATTTCCGGAGAAAAGGCCATGGAAGCAGCCACAGAACAGTACGGCTTCTGCCCGGATGTCATTGACCAGGGGGCAGAAGATGCCACGGTCGGCGCCCTGGCGGATGTGCTGCGGCAGTCTTTTGTCTGGTACTTCTGGTGGGACTGATGGGATTCATGAAACTGTGATGGGCCGGGGCTGTCCCTGCGGACAGGGAAAGAAGATGGCCACCGGAATAGAAAGGAGAACTCTCCATGAACAAAGAAGAAGAATTGACTCAGACTGGTTTTGACGCCATTTCCCATGCCATGCAGGGGCTATACCCCGGACAGGAGGGGCTTTACTATGGCACCATCATCCCTGCTTTCCTCGGCGGGGACGATCCGCTGGACGGTGTGGAGGTGTGGAAAAGCGAGCACTGCGCGCCCCACTGGCACTATGTCACCTATGGATTTACGGAATTATATGAAAAAGAATGTGATAATCCGGATGAAAGCGGCTACGGATTTGAGCTGACTTTCCGGATGAAACGCGGAGATGAGGAACAGCCGCCTGCCTGGCCCATCAGCCTGTTGCAGAATCTGGCCCGCTATGTGTTCTCCAGCGGAAATGTTTTCGGCTCCGGCCACCACATGAACGCGAATGGGCCCATCGCCCTGGAAACAGATACCCGGCTCACTGCCCTCGGCTTCCGCGTGGATCCGGAACTGGGCGAACTGGATACACCTAACGGTCATGTTGTATTTTTGCAGGTGGTAGGGCTGACGGCGGATGAAATGGATGCCATGATGTGCTGGGATGGAGAAAAATTCCTGTCTGCAATGGAAAAACAGATCCCCCTGTGCATCACCGACTTGTCCCGTACTTCCATGATGGAAAATTCCGCTTTTTGCGCTGTCTGGCAGGAGGGGATGGAGCGGGACGGCTCTTCCACAGGCTTTCTCTATATGGATGAACTCGGGTTCCAGACGGAAAGCGGCCATTCCATTCTCCGCCTGGGCGCGGGACACGGTGAAACTCTGGCCCGTATGCTGCGGGCCAGGGTCAGAAAAGGCCGGAACCTGTTTTTGCAGGGCAGCAGTCAGGCTGTCCTGTTCCGTCCAGGGGAAGCGGCCGCTGTGTGTGAGGAAGATGGCATGCCAGTTCTGACCCTGACGGCAGGCGTTCTGGAGGAACTTTGCGCTGCACTCCAGCCACGGGCGGGGAGATATCCGCTGACCGTGTTTCCCATGACTGTGGAACTTATTCCAACCAGAATCGCCGACCGGGACGGGAATGTGATAAAGGTGATTGAGTGAGGTGATGTTGTTTCTGCAATAAAAAAGCCGAAAGCCTCTGAAAATTAGAGGGTTTCGGCGTATTTTCTGGCGTTCCCGAGCGGATTCGAACCGCTGGCCTTCCGCTTAGGAGGCGGACGCTCTATCCTGCTGAGCTACGGAAACTTACATCATTATTTTGCAGATGTCATAAAACACCTGCGTACATTATCTTAACAAACCCAGGCCGGAAAGTCAAGCAGAAGACAACATTTTATAGCGGAAATTACTCTCGCTCATCCAGACCGGGCAGAGTAAGATTTCCCCTCCCCGATCATCGCACACAAACATTCCGTCCAGTCGTGCTTTCTGTTTTTGCGCCAGGCAAGCATGATGCCGCCCGCCTGGCCTGTTCACAAAATACGGGAAGATAACGCATCCCCTGCCTTATCTTCCCGCGTTTTTTGCAGCATTCCAAACGGTTCTGCCGCCTCTAAATTCTTTCAATTTCCTCGAAATTCAGCCTGCCCTGCATCCAGATCTGCCCCTTAAACCGCCTTCCGACTGCCGGTTCACCCAGCAGATCCTTGCTGTTGATACAGACAGAAAACAGAAGATCGTTGCATTCCAAATGAAGCTGATATATTTCTTCTTTTGTATATATATTCCTGGTTTTCTGAAATTCTTTAATTTCTCCAATAATGGAATACTGGTCACATTCAATCCCGCATGGCATGAAGCAGGAATCAATGATCGAATACAGATCTTCCTTCATGGCCCGCCGCGAAATTTTGGAATACAGATCAATATCCTCAATCGTCAGCGTCTCCATGGCATCTTCATCGCCATTTCTCGCCGCCTCGATCAGGCTGTTCCTGTCCCTCGCCGCCACCTTGGATCTCTGAATCTGCTTCTGTGTCTTCTTAATCGGAAGCAGGATTTTTCCTGACACCGAAAGACCCGCAAGATTTACCGACCGAACCCGGAATGCAGCGTCACGCTTCATATGCCGCTCTCTGTATTCCAAAAAGTTCTGCACATAAAAGATCAAAGAGATTCCTATGTTATTTTCATCCACCATTCCGGCATATGTCTCCCGCTCTGCATGACGCTGAACGGAACATTCTGCCTTTGAGCTTTCCGTATCACTTTGGAGATACGGAAAATAGAATTCCCGCTCGAACTCTCCTTTCTCATTGATCTCACCAACGATGGAAAGCCCGATTCCAGGCGCCACTTCGGAACGGATTTCACAGACATTCGTATCCCTGTCTATCTGGATGGTTTTCTCGACAGATGCCTTCGTCTCCAGCATATCCAGCAGCTTTTCAATGTCTTTTTTCTTTTGATACATGCTGAAGCCAGCAGTACGCAAAAATTTATGCATCAATATTCTCCTTTGATATTCTCGTCCTCTTCCGCAGCAAAATCCGCTTCATCCTCTCCATAATCTCTGGACGGACGTCTCGATTCTGCCGCCAACTCCGCCTCCCTCTGCCTTCTTCTCAGCTCTTTCATACGTTCACTCTTCTTCCGCTCGCTGTTCGGAATTTCAATGGACTGCTCACCGGAACCAGACTTCTCTTTTCCCTCTCCGGCCTGACGCACATTGCTGCTTAACCGCTCTGAAAGCGTCGGACGCTTGACATATCCAAGTGCCTGCTCAAGAGCCTCCTGCTCTTCTCCGCCAAGAAGCACCTCGGTAGCGCCCTCTTCAACCTCCTTCAGGTAAAGATAGCAGCCCTCGCGGCTATGCACGGCATCCAGGATAAAGCCTGAATTATTGTCATCCAGCATGGCAATCACAAAGCTTAAATTTCCTCCCATCCCCTTAAATGCATTGTATTTCACAAAACCGAATTTCTGGAAGGACGACTTCACCTGCTTGGAAAGCTGCTTCATCATGTCCTTGCTTCCGCGGTCTTTCACATTCAGCTCATTTAACTCCTCTAAAATAGAGATAATCGCGTCCTCCAGCGTTTCCGCATCCTTTCCTCTCATGAAAAGGTCATACCGCCGGTACAGCTTATTCATCTTAACAATGCATATTATCACAACTACCAAAAGAACCAGTGACAGCACCGAAAATCCGGCGATGATAATCAGAGGGTCAATCGGCAGATTATTTAACATACTGTTTTCCATCCGTCTTCCTTCATCCTTCCTTTCCTAAATCACAAGAAGGGTTCCAACATAAATTTTTCATCAGGAATGCAGCGATTCCATCAATTCGATCAACCGCTCCAGCTCTTCCTGCGAGTAATATTCGATTTCAATTCGTCCCTTATTCTTATCTTTTCTGTTGATAATGACCTTCGTTCCCATAATGGATTTCAGCCGTTCCTCCAGCTCTTTGTAAATCAGGCTGATATCAGGGCCTGTTTTTCTTTTCGGATTGTCAGCTTCTATCCTATTTAACGATTTTACAAGCCTCTCCACGTCACGGACGCTTAAATTTTCCTGGACAATCTTCTGCGCCGCCGCAAACTGCTTTTCCCCATCCTCAAGGGCAAGAAGCGCCCTTGCATGCCCGTTTGACAGCGTTCCGTCAATTAACATCTGCTGGACGCGCGGATCCAGCTTCAAAAGGCGCATGCTGTTGGTGATTGTCGCACGATTCTTGGAAACGCGGCTGGCAATCTCCTCCTGTGTCAGATGGAATTCTTCTGTCAGCCTCTGATATGCCAGCGCCTCCTCAATGGGATTCAGATCCGTGCGTTGGACATTCTCAATCAGCGCAATTTCCATGGTCTGCTGTCTGTCATACTCCCGAATCAAGACCGGAACCTCCGAAATGCCGGCAAGCTTTGCCGCACGCCATCTTCTCTCACCAGCCACGATCTCGTAATGGTCATCCTTTTTCTGAACCAGAAGAGGCTGAAGGACTCCATATTTCTTAATGGAATCTGCAAGCTCATTCAGTTCTTCCTCGTCAAAATTTTTCCGCGGCTGTGTACGGTTCGGCTCAATCAAAGACAGTTTAAGCTTCTGTTCTACCGGTTTTTCCACGATTTTTTCAACAATTTTTGTCTGAACCGCCTTCTCTGGCGTCTTTTTTTTGTTTTCTTTTGCGGATTCCTTTTTTACTTCTTCCGGAATATCTGCACTTTTCTTCTGTTCTGCATCTTCACCGAAAAATGCCCCCAGGCCTTTTCCCAATCCTCTTTTTGCCATTACAATTCTTCTCCTCTGCTGATTACCTCGGCGGCCAAAAGCCGATAGCTTTCTGCTCCCGACGACCGGCTGTCATACTGATTGATCGGCATACCATAGCTTGGTGCCTCTGCCAGCCTCACGTTTCTCGGAATAATTGTCTTATAGATATTCTGATTCAGATGTTCCTTTACATTTTCCACGACTTCCAGAGATAAGTTTGTTCTGGAATCATACATGGTAAATACAACACCTTCAATCTCCAAATGCGGATTCATCTTCTTCTGCACCAAAGCGACCGTCTTTAAAACCTGGCTTAAGCCCTCCAGTGCATAATACTCACACTGAATCGGAACAATCACCGTATCTGCCGCTGTCAATGCATTGATCGTCAGAAGATTGATGGAAGGCGGACAGTCTATGATAATGAAATCATACTTGTCTTCCACCTTTTCCAAATAGTCTTTCAGAATGGATTCCTTATTCTGGATATCCAATAATTCAATCTCGGCACCTGACAGATCCATGTCGGAAGGCATGACATCCAGCCTTTCCTGCACACTCTGAAAAATACATTCCTCCAGCTTGCACTCTCCCATCAGGAGCTCATACACCGTGTTGTCCAAATTTCCCTTTTCTAGTCCAAGACCGCTTGTCGTGTTCCCCTGCGGATCAAAATCAACAGCCAAAACTCTCTGTCCCGCTTCGGCCAGACAGGCGGACAAATTTATTGCTGTTGTCGTTTTTCCAACTCCACCTTTTTGATTCGTAATTGCAATAATGCGTCCCATAGGCTTACTGATTCCTTTCTAAAGCTGTGGCTGATCTTTGATATGGAAAGTCATGGAATAGTATATCACAAAACCTTATATTTTCCTATGCCCTAATGCAGAGAAAAATAAAAATGTTTCACGTGAAACATTACGCAAACTACACAAGGAAGGATTCTCCCGGGCAATAGTTGGGATCGTTTATAATCTGGAAACTTTTCTGGCTGATTTCTACCTCTATTTTTGCCATTTTTTCTATTTTCTAATGCTGGATCATAAATATCATGATTTTCCTCTCGATGAAAATTTATAAATAGTATTCACCTCACTTTCCACTGACTCTTCTGGATACAGCTTCACACAAAATGATTCTGCATCGTGTAAAAACATTTCATCTCTACAAACACAATCTCGCACTTGGCCACAGGACAGCGTTTCTAATGCGAGAACACTGATTGTCCTTTCCTTCTTCCTATATAAACTTTGAAAAACACATTTATCAATAGCATACCAATCCCATTTATCATGGCTGTTAATAAAAGTTTGCTCTGCTATTTCATATAGATAAAAAATAGTATTATACTTTTCAGCGATGCAACGAGCAAAACGCCAGAAACCAGCATAAATACTTGAGTTTTAGGTAGATACAACTGCAAGTTCAAACTTCCTTAAGAGTCTTTTGACGCTTTTTTGCCACCCTAACTCAATAAGGCGATATGAAACAATACGGGCAGATATAAGAAAAACCATACTATGTGAGGGCGAAAGCACTCGCTGCTTTCGCTCTCTTGGCTGTCATATAAGCAGGGGCAGACACGTTTGCGGGCGGCGGACGAAGCCCATTTATCTCGACTGTTGACGACTGGGCTCCGTTACTTCATATATCGTATATAATGAGGAAATATATTGAAAAATCAATGTATAATTGCTATGCTGTAAACATACAAAGCGAAAACTTGTAATTTTGCTAAAAGGTGAATATTGTTATGTTAGAAGTAGTATTTAGTGATAGTGCCGCAGGAAATATGGCGGTGGCGATTGGACATAAGGGATATTTAGGCTGTGCCACCAGTGTAATTATCTCTAACAATGATGGTACAGTTTCGCAAGAAGAAATCGAAAAATTTCAGCGTAAAGCAGAAGAACGAGAGCGTTTCGGTTGGGAGAACGCCGTTCCATTAGAAGGAAATCGGAAGAACATCATCAATCTTTCACTGGCCTTGTCGGTAGGCAATATTTCAGAGGCAGTAATTGGTTTGGAACGAGAGGCAGCATTATCTCTGCTGATGAGCATCCACCCTAGTATGGCATCTGACGTTGTGGCCGAAATCCTCGACACATCTCGCAAGAGTTATGCCACACTACTGGAAGAGGTTCAGAATGGAGAGCCAATTCGTGTGTGGGTAGGACGAGAACCAGATGATGTGTGTGGTCTGTATTGGCTGATGGAGCAATTACGACCTATCGGGTTTGAAAAGTTGGATGTTACCCTCGTGGAACTTCCGTCGTGGGAAGCAAGACAAGACGGGTGTATTGTCCAGTATAACGGATGGGGCGAAATTGAACCTTATCACATGGAGCGGATGGCATTACTGGGAAAGAAGCTGCCGACAAATTACCTACGCAGTTTGGCGAATCGTTGGAAAGAGCTTCAGCAGGAAAATTCTTTCCTTCGTGCTGTTGTAAATGGCAAACTGGTCAGCGTACCGGAAACACAGTATGATGCATTTATACTTCGAGAGTTGGATGCTCTGGAGGATGAATTTAATGAAGGTTTCCTTGTCGGACGGGTTCTTGGAAAATATCAATTAGGAATCGGTGATGGGTGGATTGCTTTGCGTATTGAACAATTCATCAAAGATGGACTTTTAGTTCCAATTACAACGCCATCACCCAACGCTCCTATTTATCATCGCTTTTTGAAGAAGATAAAGAGATAGACGAATTTCAGTTTGGTATGGGTTTGGGATATTCCCAACAAGTAAAGTAAAAATCCATCTTATTGTCGCAGACGGAAATGAGTGATTTTTACGGAAAGGGTATCCCTTTCCTATGCTTGATACGGAACTTTTCATAGAGGAATGGAAGGGAAAGGAAAGCAGTATTCTCTTTGAAGTGTTACGCAGTTAAAGCGCAGTTTTGAAAAAAAGGGTATAAACCCTTACCCTATCACTTTTAGTGCCTGTAATGCCTTTCTTGCAAGGCTTATTGAGCCTCTAATGCGTAGCATAGAGGGCAGAAAATATCATCTTCTGTATTTGCTTTTCATTTTTGTATTTTACGCTTTTTTGCCGCCCGCGCTTACAAAACGAATTTATGTGGAGATACGGGAAAGCCCTTATAAATCAAGAATTTTTCCTCATTTCTATAAACACTTGCAAGAAGTTATAAGACGATTTCCCTCTATAAAATCAATAAAAAATGTCTTTATAAAAACTTATAGATAGTGCTATAATATTTAGCATAAAATGCCAACTTTTCATTTATCATGGAGACTAACAATGATTTCGAGAATAAAAAAAGCATTTGTTGTCATCGGCAAAGAGGGTTCAACATTAGACGGTGAAGGCTTTATTCAGAAATTATGGGATGATGCAAACAGTCATTTTAGTGAAATAGCACATCTGGCAAAGAAAGACGCAAACGGAAATCTTGTGGGCATATGGGGAACTATGTCTGACATGTCCCACTCATTTAAACCATGGGAAGATGGATTTCGCAAAGGATTGTATCTGGCAGGAGTAGAATGTGTTGATGATGCAGAAGCACCTGACGGATGGACAAAATGGACCATACCTGGTTATGAGTACCTGGTTGCTGAAAACTATAATGGAGTGTTTGAAGATACCATTAGACAAATGAACGAAGAAGGGATTTCTCTTGCCGGAGCAGTTCACGATTTTACCGATCCTGCAACGGGAAAGGGATACATGTATTTTCCTATTAGAAAGATTTCATAAAGTTACGTTTATGCAAGAGTTTAGGATCTTGCAAACTAAAACACCAGCTATAAGGGATACAAAATTTCCGTCAATCACTCACACTGTCTTATGAAAACAAATTTCTATGCCCCAGGAAAACAACACAAACCGTAAAATAAACTTAAAGTCCTCAGCATTATTGTCCTTAATAGCTTATATATCGCTGCCTTATCTATTTGAACCACAAAAACAACACACAAAGCATATTAAAAAATAGTAGAACGATCCTGTTTGTTACGCCAGTGCGGAAAAACCGCATAGATACTATGTTTTTGGACTTCTAGCAATTGATAATTGGCGGCTCCAAAGTACTATTGCCGCCCCAACTCAATAAGGCAATATAAAACGATACGGACAAATATAAAGGAACAAGTACACACAAATAATGAATGAATAGAGAAGTTCATATATTAGTGCTATAATCTGAGCAGACAAATTAACGAAGACAATGTTACAGGGAGAATACAATATGAAAATTACAATAGAAGAGTTACAGGAATACTTATATGACCATTATAAAAATGGTGGTATTGACCAAAGTATGTTTATGAAACTCGTAGAAGAAATTGGCGAAGTAGCTGAAGTCTTAAACAAAAAAGCAGGAAGGAAGTCTGCTGGTGAGGAAGATTTGCACACACAATTAGGTAACGAATTAGCCGATGTGATACATTATGCTCTGGCAATAGCTGCATTAAATGGGATTGATATGAATGATATTATCATCAGCAAAGATAAAGCAGCTTCTATAAAATATAACCATAAAACAAATTTAGAACAGTTTGTTAAAGATAAGCGGAACCCAAATTGCAACCAATAATATCTTGTTTTCGCAAAAATTTCTTATATTATCGAAACAAAAACGAGTGGTTTTTATGGAATGAGTTCCCCTTCTTATGCTTACTATGGAGCTTTTTGAGGAGAAAAGTAGAAACACACTTACTTCCCCCATCAGTTTTAGTACCTGTAATGCCTTTCCTGTAAGGATTATGAAACCTCAATGGATAATATAATGGGTAGAAAATATCATCTTCTGATTTTTGATTTTCACTTTGATATTTGACGTTTTTTGCTGCCCGCGCTTACAAAAAGAATTTATGCGGGGTTATGACAGATTATAAAGAGAAACGGCAAAAACCTTGAAACCAAAGGCTTTTTTACCATTCCTGTAAACACTCAGAAGAAGTTATCCGACGATTTCCGCCTATAAAATCAACAAAAAAAGTACCTGTTTTTCTCATGGCTTCACATTTCTTTTTATAATTCCAGCAAAATTGGTTTTTGTCCAAATGTAATTGCACAAAAGTCCCATTGCCAACACAAACATCCAATCTTTTTGGATTATTTTTGTAGGAGAATAAAGGAGAATAACTCTACCTTACATTTCAATCGCATTTCTTTCATTCATCTCTCTTCACCCATTTTCTCAATAACTCTCCCACCCCCCTCCAAGTCATCCACGGAAACTCGCTGGTAAACCGGATTCATACCATCATTTTCTCTCCTCAATCTCCCACTTCCAATGCTTCACGTGAAACATTTTTCCAATTTCACTTTCACCACCCTACACAAGAAAAAATTTCACAAACGAAATCCCCACCTACGGCAAACCACATAAGCAGCATTCATCTTCTCCACCTCAATACGACTACCCTATTCAAAGGACATTCTGTCCCACCGGAAAGCACCGTTTTTATACATTCACTCAACAAAGTCTCTCTTACAGAGCAAAAAATGTTTCACGTGAAACATCCCTTTTCTTTTCAAACTCATTAGCACTTCCCATAACAGTTCATCTCTGCAAATACATATGACAAAATGCTGCATGAGAGCTTGCTCACAAGAGCAGTCTTTTGCCATATATGAATATAGGGCGGACGCCCGACATGAATCATTTAACATCCAGCAGCGCTTCTCACTTTCTTGAACACCCGTCCAAGAAGTATCCCTCGCTCCGCCCGGTCAATTATGAATGGTATGACTAAACTTTTACCAATTTTCTAATATTTTCCTTAATATCATTGTATCTAACCCCCCATTATATTATAATAATTCCATAGACAATCCCTTTCACCTGAACAACAACAATTCCAATTATGGAGGTTCATCAATGAAAGCCAAAAATAAAATTATCACCATAACCTTACTCTCCGCTGCTGCTCTGACCGGCACTGCCCTGATTAACAAATATATCAAAATGAGCGCCACATCCAGAAATCTCCTGCTCCAGCCGGAGCCGAGATGCTTTAAGTGGCGGCTTGGAAATGTTTACTATACAAAATGCGGAACAGGAAAACCGCTTCTCCTGATCCATGACCTGAACTACGCCTCCAGCGGATGCGAATGGTCAAACCTTGTTGATCTCTTAAAAGATCACTACACCGTATATACCATTGATCTCCTTGGCTGCGGCCGCTCTGAAAAGCCAAACCTGACCTACACCAATTTCCTGTATGTTCAGCTTCTCAACGACTTCATAAAATCAGAGATCGGCCATCGAACCAACGTCATTGCCACCGGAACATCCGCATCCCTTGCGACAATGGCATGCAGTTACAGCCCTGACCTGTTTGAGCAGTTCATGTTCATCAATCCGGAGAGCATCTCCTCCGGGAGCCAGATTCCAGGAAAATCGGCAAAGCTTTATAAATTCATCCTGGATCTTCCAATCATTGGAACCCTGCTCTACCACATGGCATCCAGCAAAAAAATACTTACTTCCGTTTTTACGAAAGAATACTTCTGCAATCCATACGATGTAAAGCCATTTTATGTAGACAAATACTACGAGTCCGCCCATCTCGGTGACTCGCCAAAAGCCATTTATTCAAGCTCCCTCTGCAATTACACCAAATGCAATATCAGCAGAGCGCTGGAAAAAATTGATAACAGCATCTACCTTCTCGGAGGCGCCGAGCAGGAAGACATGGAATCCATCATCGAGGAATACACAAAATGCAATCCAGCCATTGAATACTCCACAGTTCCAGGCACGAAACACCTGCCGCAGCTGGAAAATCCAAAAGAAGTATTCAATACCATCAAAATCTTCTTCAACTAAATTTACAAATCCAGCAAATATCCCACCCGGTCAGCGTCAAAAACTGCTGGCCGGGCCTTTTCCTTTCCAACCAAGTAAACGAATATTTCCCCTGCTCAATCATCACACACGAACCTGCCGCACTATCGTATTCCATATTCTTACACCCGGCAAGCATGGTGCCGCTTTCCAGGCTCGTACAGCAAAAAAGCTGCGCCACAGCCCTTTATCACCCAAAAGACCATAGCGCAGCCAACATAACCGTCCAGCCCAATTTTCTCATCCGTCTCCCTACTTAAGCGGCTCCTTCCCCGGCATTCCTGCCTTCCTGGGATACTTCTTTCCCGTTCCAGCAATTTTCTTTACCGGCACAAACGCCCGTTCCACATCCGTTCCTGGAATTGTGCAGAAAATCACAGGCTCCAATTCCCCTCCAAGACGCTTCACAGCGTTTCTCCCCTGCTTCAGCTCTTCCTCAATGGTTCCGGATTTATAGGAAACAAACATACCGCCCACCTTCACAAACGGAATGCAGTATTCCGACAACGTCGCAAAATTCGCCACCGCACGGGACACGCAAAAGTCAAACTGCTCCCGATAGGCGCTGTCATGTCCAAAATCCTCGGCTCTCCCATGGACAGCCATAATCCCTGTAAGCCCAAGCTCCGAGGAAACCTCCTCCAGAAACTTGACCCGCTTATTCAGGGAATCCAAAAGCGTCATATTAAGCTTCGGAAACATGATTTTTAACGGGATTCCCGGAAAACCGGCGCCTGTACCCACGTCGATACAGGACTTTTCACCCTCAAGAACCCCCGGAATCGCCTGAAAAAGCAGCAGGCTGTCGAGAAAATGCTTTCTCGCCACTTCCTCCGGCTCCGTAATCGCAGTCAGATTCATGACCTTATTCCGCTCCGTCAGAAGCTCAAAATACTTTAAAAACTGCCAGGCCTGGCGCTCCGAAAGCTCCAAGCCCATCTCCCTGCATCCATTCTCCAAAATTTCCTTCATCTGATCTATCATAAAAATTCCTCAATCACCAAAAACGAACCCGTCTTTTCCACAAGCTCAGAGCTGCTTCCATGCTTTTATCCACACATTCCATATCATTATAGAGGTTTACATAACTCACCCACCCGTCTCAGCGTTTCCATTCCCTCTGCTCATCTGCTCCAGATACACAAGAAGAACCGAAATATCCGCCGGCGAAACACCGGAAATCCGCGACGCCTGCCCGATATTCATGGGCTGGTAAAGGTTCAACTTCTGAACAGCCTCCCGCCGCAGGCTCTTTACCACACCGTAATCAAAGCCCTTCGGAAGCTTTTTTCCCTCTAGCTTCTTAAACTGCGCCACCTGCTGCTTCTGCCTCTTGATGTAGCCCTCATACTTGATATTGATATTCACCTGGACAGCCACATCCTCCGGAAGCTCCGGCCGTTCCTCATCCAGCTCCGAAAGCATCCAGTAATCAAGCTCCGGCCGCCGTACCAGCTCTGCCAGCGTGCTGCCGGACTTTAAAAGCGTGCTTCCATGTTCTCCCAAGAACTCCTGAACTTTCTCATTTGCACCGACCGTGGCCTTTTTAAGGCGCTCAATCTCCTCTGCAATCGCCTTTTCCTTCCAGAGCACGTACTGGTACTGCTCGTCGCTCACAAGTCCAATCTCATGGCCGATGGCGCGAAGTCTTAAATCCGCATTATCCTGCCTGAGAAGCAGCCGATATTCCGCCCTCGATGTCATCATCCGGTACGGCTCATGGTTTTCCTTCGTCACAAGGTCATCAATCAAAACACCGATATACGCCTGCGACCTGTCCAAAACCACCGGCTCCTTTCCCTGAAGCTTCCTGGCCGCATTGACACCGGCCATAAAGCCCTGGACAGCCGCCTCCTCATACCCGGAGCTCCCGTTAAACTGCCCGCCGGAAAACAGCCCTTCAATCTCCTTAAACTCAAGAGTCGCTCTAAGCTGTCTCGGATTGATGCAGTCATACTCAATGGCATAGGCGCTTCGGACAATTTTCACATTCTCAAGCCCCGGCACCGTCCGGTACATAGCAAACTGGACGTCCTCGGGAAGGGAGCTGGACATGCCGCCGAGGTACATTTCGTTGGTATAATTCCCCTCCGGCTCCACGAAAACCTGGTGCCGTTCCTTATCCGGGAATTTCACGACCTTGTCCTCGATGGACGGACAGTACCGCGGCCCCGTCCCCTCAATGGCACCGGAAAAAAGCGGCGACCGGTCAAGGTTCGCCCGGATAATTTCATGGGTTTTTTCATTGGTATAAGTCAGCCAGCAGGAAACCTGCTCCTTCTGGACAGAAGCCGGATCCGTAGAAAAAGAAAACGGAACCACCTTCTCATCGCCAAACTGTTCCTCCATCTTGGAAAAATCAATGGAGCGCCTGTCCACCCTGGCCGGAGTTCCCGTCTTAAACCGGAACATTTCGATGCCGTTGGCCTTCAAGGAATCCGTCAGAAGATTGGCCGCCTGGAGCCCGTTGGGCCCCGTATGGTTCACCACATCGCCGTAAACACACTGCGCCCGCAAATACACGCCTGTGGCCAGGACGACAGCCCGGCAGTGATACACGGCCCCGGAATTTGTCTTCACGCCGACCACACGCTTTTTAAAACCTTCCCCGCGGATTTCGGCTGCCTTCTCAGCTTCCGGGCTCCCGCCTTCTCCCGGCTTCTCCAAAACACTCTCCGTCAGGATCTCCGAAACCTCACCCTGGCGGATCGTCAGATGATCCGTATTCTCCAGGACACGGCGCATCTCCCTGGTATAATCCTGCTTGTCCGCCTGGGCCCTTAAGGAGTGAACCGCCGGCCCCTTGGACTCATTTAACATCTTCGACTGGATAAACGTCTTGTCGATATTTTTTCCCATCTCGCCGCCGAGAGCATCTAACTCCCGCACGAGATGTCCCTTGGAGCTGCCGCCAATATTGGGATTGCAGGGCATCAGCGCAATGCTGTCCACGCTGACCGTAAACATAATCGTCTCAAATCCAAGCCTGGCCGCTGCCAGCGCCGCCTCACAGCCTGCATGGCCTGCGCCCACCACCACAATATCATACGTCTCTTCTAAAAAAGGCATTGCAATTCCTCATTTCCTGCTGCGTCTATTTTCCCATGCAAAACTTACTGAAAATCTCGTTGACGAGATCGTCCTCCACCGATTCCCCGATGATAAGCCCAAGCTTTTCATAGGCATTCATCAGGTCAATGGAAAAGAAATCCTCCGGCATCCCGCCGTTTATGCTCTCCTCCACCATCCGCATGCTGTCATACGCTTCACGAAGCGCCTGGGCATGACGCACGTTGGTAATCAGGATCTGATCGTTAAAATCAATCTCCCCGCCGTAAAACAGCGTCTTGATCTCTTCCTCCAACTCCCCGATCCCGGTCTCCTCCTTGGCGGAAACAAAAAGGACACGGTGCCCCGATTTTTCTGCAATCTCCTCCGCAGAAACAACTGCGTCCAGATCGCTTTTATTCAAAAGGACAACCGCCTTCCGCCCCCGGATCATCTCCATAATCTGATCGTCGTTTTCATCCAATGGCCGCGACGAATCCACCACATAGATAATTAAATCCGCGTCCTCGGCCGCCTTCATGGCCCGTGACACGCCAATTTTTTCCACGGCATCCTCCGTACTTCGGATTCCAGCCGTATCCACCACATTGAGGCTGATCCCCTGGAGATAAATATGTTCTTCAAGAATATCCCTGGTGGTTCCGGCAATATCCGTCACAATGGCGCGATCCTCGCCGACCAGCACATTCATTAAAGACGACTTTCCGGCATTTGGCTTTCCGAGAATCACAGTCCTGATTCCTTCCGCCACAACGCGCCCGTTCCCGGCCGACCGGATTAACGCCTTTAACTCCTCTTCCACCCCGGAAACCACCGAAAGAAGCTTCTCTCCGTACCCGTCGAGGGAAATATGCTCCGGATCATCGAGCGCCGACTCAATAAACGCAATCTCATAGAGAATCTTCTCCCGCAGCTCCTTAATTTTCTTTGAAACGCTGCCGCGAAGCTGTCCCACCGACGATTTTAAGGCATACTCGTTTTTCGACTGGATCACGTCCATGACCGCCTCTGCCTGGGACAAATCAATGCGCCCGTTCAAAAACGCCCGCTTCGTAAATTCTCCCGGCTCCGCCAGACGCGCGCCGTTTTTAAGAACCGTCTCCAAAATCCGTCTCGTCACCAGCATCCCGCCGTGACAGTCGATTTCCACCGTGTCCTCGGCCGTAAAGCTGGCCGGCCCGCGCATCAGCATCACAAGAACCTCGTCGATCACCTCGTCCCCGTCACATACAAAACCGTAATGGATCGTATGGCTTTTTGCGGACGCCAGCGTCTTTCCCGCCTTTTTCGGCCGGAAAATCCTGTCTGCCGTTTCGACAGCCTTCTCCCCGCTGATCCTAACGATCCCGATACCGGAATTTCCCATGGCCGTCGCAATGGCCGCAATCGTATCCGTCCCCGCAAATTTCATGTCCATGATCTCACCCCCAATGCAGCATGGTGCCGCTGTTGCATAAAGGGGCTGCCGCAGGCAGCCCCCTTCCTCTTAACTTCTCGCTCTGTCTCTTCTGGAACCGCGGTCTTCTCTCTTTAACGAGATCACCACATGGCGGAACGGCTCCTCGCCCTCACTTCTCGTAAATACAACCTTGTCATTCTGAAGGGCAGAATGGATGATCCGTCTCTCATACGGGTTCATCGGCTCAAGAGCCACGGAACGTCTCGTTCTCTTAACCTTGTATGCAATGTTCTTTGCCAGGGTTTCCAGCGTTTCCTTCCGTCTCTCCCGGTAATTCTCCGTATCCAGCTTCACGCGGAGATACTCTTCCGACTCCTTGTTTACCACGAGGCTCACAAGGTACTGGAGGGAATCCAGCGTCTGTCCCCTCTTTCCGATCAGAAGCCCCATCTCGTCGCCGGATAAGTTGATATCCATCTCCTTATCCCCTTCATTCAGCTTCACATCAATCGTCACCTGAATTCCCATGGCATCAAACACGGAGTTCAGGAAATCTGCTGCCTTTTCATCAATCGTCTCGATCTTGCCTGCACGGATAATAGCCGGCTTGGCTCCAATAAGGCCTCCCAGGAGTCCCGTACTTCCTTTTTCAACCACTTCATACCGAAGCTTATCACTGCTCACACCAAGCTGCAAAGAAGCCTGCGTAATTGCATCGTCAACCGTCTTCGCAGTTACTGTAATCATTTCCATAATAGAACCCCCTTATTTACTTTTTCCGTTTTTCATGTGCCTCATTATACTTCTGAACCATAGCCGCCTTGGCTGCCAGGCTTCCCGGCTTCGGATCCGACTCATAGATCTTTTTGGATTCCTCAATCTGCTTTGCAATCCGTTCCTTCTTCTGCTCCTCCTCGAGGCGTTCCTTTTCCTCCTCTTCACGAAGCGTCTTTAAGGAAACATTTGCATTCTGGGAGATCTTCGCCGGCGGAAGCCCCTGCTTCGCCCTCTTGGCGTTGACCTTCTCCATGTTTTTCCGCACCATCTCGTCAATGTCAACCTTCTCCATATAGGAGTTTACGAAAAGCTGCTGAACCACGGTCACAACGCTGGTCGCAATCCAGTAAAGACCAAGTCCTGTCGGCATCGTAATACAGATAAAAGCAGAAAATAACGGCATGATCGTCATCATGGACTTCATGGACTGAGCCGTCGGATTATCGCTGTCCATCTGCGATTCCGCCTGCTTGCCGCTCATGAGCTTCGTGCTGAACCACTGGGTAAGGGCTGCCAGAATCGGGATACTCCATGCAAGGCTCGGCGCCCATCCTGGCGCTTCCGCAAGGTTCAGTCCCAAGAACCAGTTCATCTCCTCGATGATATGTGCATTTTCCGAAATAACATCAGAAATGGCCGGGAACAGGTTCTGAAGCTGATCCCACTGGCTTCCGGTGAATTTATAAAGCATGTCCACCAGCCTGTCTGCGCTGGTGAAATCAAATTTGTCCATCGAATTGACGGCTGCGGCCCTGGCGACATCCGTAATCCCGGAAATCTTTTCGGCATAATCCGGCTGCGTCATAAGAGGCGTCACAACATTGTCAAAATATACGCGCACCGACGGAACGTATGCCGGAATATTGTAAATAACCCGGTACAGTGCAAATAAAATCGGCATCTGGATTAAAAGCGGCAGACATCCGCTCGTCATGCTGGTGCCATACTTTTCGTAAACGGCCTGGATCTCCACATTCTGCTTCTGCATGGAAGCCTGATCCGTCTTTCCTCTGTACTTCTTCTGAATCGCCTGAATTTCAGGATTCATGACAGACATGAGCTTTGTGCTCTTCTGCTGCTTGATCGTCAGCGGGATCATTAAGGTCTTCGTGATGATCGTAAACAGGATGATGCACAAGCCGACATTAAAAATCCCGAACTGGCTTGTGAACCGGAACAGGATGTCCATGATATAACCAAGGACTGTTGCAATCGGCCCCAGAATGGAACCGGCTTTCGTCAAAACCATACCTTACCTCCTATGGTCTACGGAACTAGATCATAACCGCCCTTTGCAAACGGATGACAGCGGAGAATCCGCCTGCAAGCAAGATAACTACCCTTTACAGCGCCGTATTTTTCCAGTGCCTCAATGGCGTATTGAGAACACGTCGGCGTGTAAATACAGTGAGGTCCCAGACATGGAGAAATAAACTTTTTATAAAACCTTATAAATCCAATCAAAAAGCCTCTAATCAAAACGCTCACTTCGATTCTCTAAAATGTTATGAAGTCCGCACAAGTGCAGGAACGCACTTTCAATCTTATCGAATTTTTTGTCTTTTGCCGCAGCTCTGGCGACTACAATGATGTCGTACCCGCTTTTCAATATGTCCCCGTTTAACCGGAAGGCCTCACGCACAAGCCGGACGAAATGATGCCGGACGACGCTGTTG
The DNA here is from genome assembly GCA_018223415.1 of Eubacteriaceae bacterium Marseille-Q4139. Taxonomy (NCBI): domain Bacteria; kingdom Bacillati; phylum Bacillota; class Clostridia; order Eubacteriales; family Eubacteriaceae; species Eubacteriaceae bacterium Marseille-Q4139. The sequence goes on from JAGTTQ010000001.1 coordinate 1,754,952, forward strand.
CCCACCTTTTTGCTTACCGATATTCCAATTCTTGTCCTGTCGCTTCCCGTATTCACCGCATACATCACAAGGTATTTGTTGGCATAGGATTTTCCGGTGCGGTAAACCGTCTGGAACTCGCTGTTTTTCTTCAATGAAGGAAATCGCTTCATCTGTTCCTCCAAACGAAAAAGAGTATCCAAAAGTTCTTCCTAACTTCCGGATACTCTCTTGGATTCATTAAGCTGATAATCTTGCTCTACCTTTTGCTCTTCTGGCAGCCAATACTTTTCTGCCGCCTGCGCTGCTCATTCTGGCTCTGAAACCGTGTACTCTCTTTCTCTGAGTATTCTTCGGCTGAAATGTCATCTTCATTGTCCGGCACCTCCTCTTATCTTAAATTCAGGTACCTTCGCGTACCTGGCGAATATGGACATATCTAAACGATGCTCCCGAAGACAGGAAATCCCCCGGGAACCCGACATCGTTTCAATTATATAGAAGATAAACGGCTTCGTCAAGAGTTTCTTGGCGAAAAAAAGCATGGATTTTTTCTGTCCCTACAAAATGTATCTGCCGGTTTCTTCTATTACTATATTTAGTATCCGCTCCGAATGAACTTAATCATTCCGAAGCTTCAAAAGCACCTTCACCACAGCCGTCGTGAGAATTCCTGCCACAATGGCCTCCGGAACTCCCAGGGTGACAATCGTGCCGAGGATCACGTCATAGATCCTGGCCACAACCCAGCTGGAAGCCGCCGCATAGCTCTTTCCGAAGAATACATAAATCCCGTTCATGACGAGGATCGTGTTCGTCATGGAACCGGCGATTCCCGCGATCCAGAGCGCTGCCGTCTGACCGCCTTTCTTATTATGAAGCGCCTTCATCGCAAGTTCATACACATAATACGCCGCAACGCCGATCAGAATCCTGGGAACCAGGCTGATCACAACGCTCCACATATTTCCGCTGTATCCGCCGATGGAGACAAAGGGGCTGAATACAAAGGACGTGATATTCGGTGTGAGCGTCGCCTTAATTAAGCTCGTCATTCCAAATACCAACCCAAAATACGCCCCGTATCTCGGCCCAAGAAGAATGGCCCCGATGATAACCGGAACGTGGATGATGGTTGCGTTCATGAATCCCAATGGAATGTAGCCCAAAAACGGTACTGCTGCCATCATGATGATGATTGCCGTAAAAATTGCGGCAAGCGTCATGTCAAGAACTCTCTTTTCAATTTTCATTTTTTTTTCCTCCTGCTACTGTTCTTTTAAAAGATACAATGCAATTTTCTACAACCCGCATTATATATAATTTGTTTCCCGGCGTCAAGAACGAGATTTACATAATTTATCAACAATTTGTGGATAAGTTGTGGATAACTTTATGGATAAGTTGTGGATTTTAAGATTTTCATTGAAAAATGACTCGGTTTCATGTAGAATAGAATTAGATTGGGTTTGTGTGCGATTCACAATTTTTCACCTGCTTATCCACACTTATCCACCGTTTATACACACAATGAGGAGTGCCGCTATGCTGGAGAAAATATTAGAAAAATGGGAAGAGATCCTGCTTTATATAAAGGAAGAATACGAAATCACGGACGTGTCCTACAAGACGTGGCTGCTCCCTCTGACGCCGTATTCTGTGGATAAAGATATCCTCACCATAATCGTGCCCGATGACATCTTTCTGAATTATGTGAAAAAAAAATATGAACTGCTGTTGAAAGTTACCGTCGAGGAGATCACCGGCTTCCCATGCGAGATCCAGTTTATCCTTCAGGACCAGGTGCGTGAAAAACAGGAACTAGCCGGAAAGAAGCTGATCCAGAACACAAACGCCACCGTGAGCCAGCTTGCGATCCAGAATGCCAACCTGAATCCGAGATATACTTTTGATACCTTCGTGGTTGGAAAAAACAATAACCTGGCCCATGCCGCCTCCCTGGCGGTGGCCGAATCCCCGGGTGAAATTTACAACCCTCTTTTTATTTACGGAGGCGTGGGACTTGGAAAAACCCACCTGATGCATTCCATCGCCCACTTTATCTTAAAAAATAACCCGAACTCCAAGATCCTCTATGTGACCTCAGAGAAATTCACAAACGAGCTGATCGACGCCATCCGGAACAAAAACAACATTTCCACCACGGAATTCCGGGAAAAATACAGGAACAACGATGTTCTTTTAATCGACGATATCCAGTTCATCATCGGCAAGGAATCGACCCAGGAGGAATTCTTCCATACCTTCAACGCCCTCTACGAGGCAAAAAAACAGATCATCATCTCCTCGGACCGGCCGCCGAAGGAAATCGAAACCCTGGAGGAACGTCTCCGCTCCCGGTTCGAGTGGGGACTGACCGTGGACATCCAGCCTCCGGATTATGAGACCCGGATGGCCATCCTCCGGAAAAAAGAAGAACTGGAAGGTTATAATATTGACAATGAAGTGATTAAATACATCGCTTCCAACGTAAAATCCAACATCCGTGAGCTGGAAGGCGCCCTCACAAAAATCGTCGCCTTCTCGAAATTAAACAAGCGGGAAATCAATACGGCTCTGGCTGAAGAGGCCTTAAAAGACCTGATCTCCCCAAATTCCGTCACGGAGGTCACACCGGAGCTGATTATCAAAGTGGTTTCCGAGCATTTCGGCATCACGCCCGGCGACATCGTTGCCCAGAAGCGCAGCAAAGAGCTGGTATTTGCAAGGCAGATTGCCATGTACCTCTGCGGGAACATGACAAACGAGTCCCTTCAGAATATCGGAAAAGCCCTGGGCGGCCGCGACCACACGACGATCATCCACGGGACGAAAAAAATCGTCTCCACCCTGGAAAAGGACGAGACCTTAAGGAACACCATCGACATCTTAAAAAAGAAAATCAACCCGCAGTAACGATATGTGGATTTTTCAGTGGAAAAGCTGTTCAAAAAATGTGGATAACCCAGGACATTTTTTCTCAGGTTCCGGCTCGTTTTCAACCTGTGGATAATTCTCAAGTTGTCCTTCGATTTTGCCCCGGTTATTCACATGCCCGTAAACAGCCAAAATCTTTTGTTTTAAAGCCCCAAACGGCTTATTCACAAATTCACACCCCCTACTGCGAATGCGACGAAAATCTTTTCTATATATCGCTATGCAGTTCCATCATCAAACAGAAAGGAAGTTATCAACAGCCATGAAACTGACATTCAAAAAAGATTCATTACTCAACGGTATCAACATTGTCTTAAAGGCCGTTCCGTCCAAAACGACCATGCCGATTTTAGAGTGCATCTTAATCGACGCATCTTCCGATGAAATCAAGCTGACGGCCAACGATATGGAACTGGGAATCGAAACAAAGGTTGACGGAAATATCCTGGAAAAAGGAAAAATTGCCCTTGATGCAAAGCTTTTTTCTGAAATTATCCGCAAACTGTCCAGCGAAGATTCTGTCGTAACCATTGATTCCGACGAAAAATTCAACACGGTGATCTCCTGTGAGAACTCCGTATTTAAAATCCAGGGCCGTGACGGAGAGGAATTTTCCTATCTTCCTTATATTGAAAAAAATAAATACATCTGTCTGTCCCAGTTTTCCTTAAAAGAGCTGATCCGCCAGACAATTTTCTCTATTTCCGTCAATGACAGCAACAAAATGATGACCGGCGAGCTGTTTGAGGTAAACGGCGGCACTTTAAGAGTCGTCTCCTTAGACGGACACCGGATGGCGATCCGCAAAATTGCCCTGAAAGATGAATATGAAAGCACAAAAGTCATCGTTCCCGGAAAAACCTTAAACGAAATCAGCAAAATTTTAACCGGCGACAACGAAAAGGAGGTTCTGATCTACTTCGGAACGAACCATATCCTGTTCGAGTTTGACGATACCATCGTGATTTCCCGCCTGATCGAGGGCGAATACTTCAAGGTGGATCAGATGCTTTCCAGTGATTATGAGACAAAGGTGTCCTTAAATAAAAAGGAATTCCTGGACTGCATCGAGAGAGCGACCATCTTAATCCGCGAAAATGACAAAAAACCGGTCATCTTAAACATCGAAGATGAAAAAATGAGCCTGAAATTAAATTCCAGCTTCGGTACCATGAACGCGGAAATCCTGATCCACAAGACAGGAAAAGACTTGATGATCGGCTTCAACCCGAAGTTTTTGATCGACGCCCTCAGGATCATCGACGACGAGGAAGTCTCTCTCTACATGATGAATCCCAAGTCCCCGTGCTTTATCAAGGATGACGAGGAAACCTACATCTACCTGATTCTTCCCGTCAACTTCAACGCAGCGGCTATCTAATATACACAAGCGGGGTATCCGGCATACCTGACCTGCGTATCCGGATACTTCGATTTTTTCGTGCATAATTATGCATCAGTGATTTAAAGGAGAAAAAATGGAAACCATTCATTTAAGGGATGAATTTATAAAGCTTGGACAGGCGCTAAAGCTTTCCGGGCTCTGCGAAACCGGCGTGGACGCAAAGTTTGCCGTCCAGGACGGGCTTGTGACGGTCAACGGTGAGGTGGAATACCAGAGGGGAAAGAAGCTGTATCCCGGCGATATCGTTTCGTATGACGGAAAATCATTCCAGGTAGAAAAGTAGGGACGCGGTTCCATGTTCATAAAATCAATCGAACTCTTGAATTACAGAAATTACGGACAGCTACATATGGAGTTCCATGAGGGAACCAATGTCTTATACGGCGACAATGCCCAGGGAAAGACGAATATCCTGGAGGCCATTTACGTCTGCTGCACCACAAAGTCCCATAAAAGCAGCAAGGACAAAGAAATCATCCGCTTCGGGACCGACGAGTCCCACATCAAGCTCAGTCTTGTGCGGGACGGGGTGCCTTACCGGATTGACATGCATTTAAAGAAAAACAAGGCCAAAGGCGTGGCTGTCAACGGCGTGCCCATAAAAAAAGCCAGCGAGCTTTTTGGAATCGTCAACGTGATTTTCTTTTCGCCGGAGGACTTGAACCTCATAAAAAGCGGGCCGTCGGAGCGGAGACGGTTCATTGATCTGGAGCTCTGCCAGCTCAACAAGCTTTATGTGTACAATCTGGTTCAGTACAATAAAGTGGTAGTGCAGAGAAATAAACTTTTAAAAGAAATGGACTTTAACCCGTCCTTAAAGGATACCATGGAAATGTGGGATCTCCAGCTTGTCCGCTACGGAAAAGAGCTGATACGGTTCCGGGAACAGTTCATAAAGGAGCTAAACGGGCTGATCCATGACATCCACTTCAAGCTTTCCGGGGAAAAGGAGGAGCTTTTTCTCCAGTATGAGCCAAACACCACGGCAGAAACCTTCGAGGAAGACCTGGAAAGGAACCGGGCCCAGGAGCTTCGCCAGAAGCTGACGCTTACGGGCCCCCACCGGGACGATTTAAGCTTTCTCGTAAACGGCACCGACATCCGCCGGTTCGGCTCCCAGGGCCAGCAGCGGACGGCAGCCCTTTCCTTAAAGCTTTCGGAGATTGAACTTGTAAAACAGACAGTGAAGGATTATCCGGTCCTTCTTTTAGACGACGTATTATCAGAGCTCGACAGCAAGAGGCAGGAACATCTTCTGTCGGGAATCAGCCATATCCAGACGATCATTACCTGCACGGGTCTGGATGAATTCGTAAACAGCAGATTCCAGATGGATAAAATTTTCAGGATTGTTGAAGGAACTGTGGAGAGCGAAGAGTAAAGGAGGAACTTCATGAGCGCAGAATATGGTGCAGATCAGATCCAGATATTAGAGGGGCTTGAGGCCGTAAGAAAGCGGCCTGGCATGTACATTGGAAGCACCTCTTCCAGGGGACTTCATCATCTTGTATATGAAATTGTAGACAATTCCGTGGACGAGGCCCTGGCAGGCTTCTGTGATTCCATCGATGTCCAGATCAACGCTGACAATTCCATCACCGTCACCGACGACGGACGCGGAATTCCCGTGGACATCCAGAAAAAGGCCGGCATCCCGGCCGTGGAGGTAGTCTTTACCATTCTCCATGCCGGCGGAAAATTCGGCGGCGGGGGATACAAGGTATCCGGCGGCCTTCACGGCGTCGGCGCTTCCGTCGTAAACGCCCTTTCCGAGTGGCTGGAGGTGGAAGTCTACATCGACGGGAAAATCTATAAGCAGAGATATGAGCGCGGAAAAACCATGTACCCGTTAAAGGTCGTTGGAGAGTGCCCGATGGAACAGCACGGGACGAAGGTGTCCTTCCTTCCCGATAAAGAGATCTTCGAGGAGACGGTCTATGACTACGACACCTTAAAGGTGCGTTTAAGGGAAACGGCGTTCTTAACAAAAAATCTGAAGATCACCCTCCGGGACGACAGGGATGAGGACAAGAAAGAAAAGACCTTCCACTACGAGGGCGGCATCAAGGAATTCGTCACCTACCTAAACCGCAGCAACGTGGCTCTTTACGAGCAGGTGATCTACTGCGAGGGCAAGCGGGACGGCGTCCTGGTGGAAGTCGCCATGCAGCATAACGATTCCTACACGGAAAATATTTACAGCTTTGTCAACAACATCAACACGCCGGAGGGCGGAACCCATTTAACCGGCTTTAAAAATGCGCTGACAAAGACGTTCAACGACTATGCGAGAAAAAATAAGCTCTTAAAAGACAGCGAGCCGGCGCTTTCCGGCGAGGACATCCGCGAGGGCTTAACGGCCATCATCAGCGTCAAGATTGAGGAACCCCAGTTTGAGGGCCAGACGAAGCAGAAGCTTGGAAACAGCGAGGCCCGCGGTGCCGTGGATTCCGTCGTCAGCGAACAGCTCACCTATTTCCTTGAACAGAATCCGCAGACGGCAAAGGCCATCGTGGAGAAATCCGTCCTGGCCCAGAGGGCGAGGGCTGCGGCCAGAAAGGCGAGGGATCTGACGAGAAGAAAAACCGTCCTCGACGGCCTGGCCCTTCCGGGAAAGCTGGCCGACTGTTCCAGCAAGCACCCGGAAGAATGCGAAATCTACATCGTCGAGGGAGATTCCGCCGGCGGTTCGGCCAAGGATGCGAGAAACAAGAGCACCCAGGCCATCCTGCCGCTCCGCGGAAAGATCTTAAACGTGGAAAAAGCGAGACTCGACCGGATTTACGGGAACGCCGAAATCAAGTCCATGATTACGGCCTTCGGAACCGGCATCCACGAGGATTTTGATATTACGAAGCTCCGCTACCACAAAATCATCATTATGACTGATGCCGATGTGGACGGCGCCCATATCAGCACCCTGCTTTTAACCTTCATTTACCGGTTCATGCCGGAACTCATCAAGCAGGGCTACGTTTACCTGGCACAGCCGCCGCTTTATAAGATCGAAAAGAACAAGCGGGTCTGGTACGCATACAGCGATGAAGAGTTAAACAACATCTTAAAAGAGATCGGCCGCGATACCAACAACAATATCCAGCGGTACAAAGGTCTCGGCGAGATGGATGCCGAGCAGCTCTGGGAGACGACGATGGATCCGGAGCGCCGGATTCTCCTTCGCGTCACCATGGACGAGGAGACTACCTCGGAGATTGATTTGACCTTCACGACGCTCATGGGCGACCAGGTGGAGCCGCGGCGTGAATTCATCGAGCAGAATGCGAAATACGGAACACTTGACATTTAAACGGCGGCAGCAATGGGAGGAAAAGAATGGAACCGAATATCTTTGATAAAGTTCATGATATAGACTTAAAAAAGACAATGGAAAAGTCGTACATCGACTATGCCATGAGCGTCATCGCATCCCGTGCCCTTCCGGATGTCAGGGACGGCTTAAAGCCGGTGCAGAGGCGTGTGCTTTACTCCATGGTAGAGCTCAACAACGGCCCTGATAAGCCCCACAGAAAAAGCGCCCGTATCGTCGGCGATACCATGGGTAAATACCATCCCCACGGAGACAGCTCCATCTACGGCGCTTTGGTAAACATGGCCCAGAGATGGTCCATGCGCTATATGCTGGTGGACGGCCACGGGAACTTCGGCTCTGTGGACGGCGACGGCGCGGCTGCCATGCGATACACCGAGGCCAGGTTAAGCAAAATTTCCGTGGAACTTCTGGCCGACATCTATAAAGATACGGTGGATTTTGTGCCAAACTTCGACGAGACAGAAAAGGAGCCGACGGTGCTTCCGGCCAGGTTCCCGAACCTTCTGGCAAACGGCACGTCAGGCATCGCCGTCGGAATGGCGACAAACATCCCGCCACACAACCTCCGGGAAGTCATCGGGGCTGTGGTAAAAATCATCGACAACCAGGTGGAAGAGGGCAGGAAGACAACTATTGACGAGATCATGCAGATTGTCAAAGGGCCCGACTTCCCGACAGGTGCTACCATATTAGGTACCAGAGGCATCGATGAGGCCTACCGCACCGGCCGCGGAAAGATCAAGGTCCGCGCCGTGACCAACATCGAGACGCTCCCCAACGGAAAGAGCCAGATCATCGTGACGGAGCTCCCGTACATGGTGAATAAGGCCCGCCTGATTGAAAAGATGGCGGAGTTAGTAAAAACGAAAAAAATCGACGGCATCGTAAACATCACCGATGAATCCAACCGCGAGGGCTTAAGGATCAATATCGAGCTGCGCCGCGATGTCAATGCCAACGTGATTTTAAACCAGCTTTTAAAGCACACCCAGCTTCAGGATTCCTTCGGCGTCATCATGCTGGCCCTTGTGAAAAACGAGCCGAAAATCTTAAATCTCCTTCAGATGTTGGAATACTACCTCGACCATCAGAAAGAGGTTGTGACAAGAAGGACGAAGTACGACTTAAACAAGGCAGAAGAGCGGGCCCATATTTTGGAGGGCTTGTTGATCGCCCTTGACAATATTGACGAGGTCATTAAAATCGTCCGCGGAAGCCGCACGGCCCAGGATGCGAAAAATGAACTCATGAGCCGGTTCGGGCTTTCCGACGCCCAGGCCCAGGCTATCGTGGACATGCGTCTGCGCGCCCTGACAGGACTGGAGCGGGAGAAGTTAGAGAACGAATATAAGGAGTTAGAGGCAAAAATCGCAGAATTTAAGGCAATCCTTGCAGATGAAAACAAGCTTCTCGGCGTTATCCGGAAAGAGATTTTAGTGATCTCCGACAAATACGGCGACGACAGGCGCACCTCCATCGGCTTTGACGATGACATGTCCATGGAAGATCTGATCCCGGATGAGGACGCTGTGATCGCCATGACAAATTTAGGCTACATCAAGCGCATGTCCGTAGACAACTTTAAGAGCCAGAACCGCGGCGGAAAGGGCATCAAGGGCATGCAGACCATCGAGGAGGACTTCATAGAAGACCTTCTGATGACGACGAACCACCACTATGTGATGTTCTTTACCAACTCCGGCCGCTGCTACCGGTTAAAGGCATACGAGATCCCGGAGGCCGGACGGACGGCAAGGGGCACGGCCATTGTGAACCTGCTCCAGCTCATGCCGGGCGAAAAGATCACGGCCATCATCCCCATGCGGGAATTCGAGGCAGGCAAGTACCTGTTCATGGCGACAAAGGACGGCATGGTAAAGAAAACGCCGATGGGCGAGTACGTGAACATGAGAAAGACCGGCCTTCAGGCCATCGTCTTAAAGGAAAACGACGAGCTCATCGAGGTCAAAATGACCGACAACACCGAGGACATTTTCCTTACTACCAAATATGGTATGTCCATCCGCTTCCACGAGACCGACGTGCGCGTTACGGGCCGCGTCTCCATGGGCGTCATCGGCATGAAGCTTGACGGCGGCGACGAGGTCGTCGGCATGCAGATGGCAAGCCAGGGCGAGTACATGCTGGTGGCATCGGAAAACGGCTACGGGAAGATGACCCATATCGACGAGTTCAAGTGCCAGAACCGCGGCGGAAAGGGACTTCTCTGCTATAAGAGCACGGAAAAAACAGGGCATCTGATCGGCATGAAGCTTGTCGACCAGGACCGCGACATCATGTTAATCACCACCGAAGGCATTTTAATCCGCATCAGCGCCGATGATATTTCCGTTATCGGAAGGAACACCTCCGGCGTGAAGCTCATGAATATTGACGTGGATTCCGACATCAAGGTTGCAACCATCGCCAAAGTGCGCGAAAGCAGCAGCCATGACGACGAAGAAGAGACAACAGAAGAAGAATAAAAGGCCGGGCCGGGACTCCCATGAGTCCCGGCCTGTTTAAAATCAAAACAGGAAATTAACGTGCAAAATCAGATAATATGTGGTAAAATGGAAGAAAATATTTGAATTGGAGGGGTAAAGCATGGCAATTTCAAAACAGGAAGCGTTGGCCTCCATCGACAGAGAAAAGGAACTGATCTGCAAGGCCAGCGATGAGGTGTGGGAAAACCCGGAAACGGCGTTCCAGGAATACCGTTCCACGGAAATTTTATGTGACCTTCTGGAAAAAGAGGGATTTCATGTAGAAAAGAACCTGGCCGGTATTGCGACGGCATTTTCCGGTACATACGGCCACGGAAAGCCGGTGATCGGCTTTCTCGGCGAGTTCGACGCCCTTTCCGGCTTAAGCCAGAAATGCGGCATCGCAGAAAAAATCCCGGAGGTTGAGGAAGCGCCGGGACATGGCTGCGGCCATAACCTTTTAGGCGCCGGTTCCGTCGCGGCCGCCATTGCCGTAAAAGAATATCTGGAGAAAAACCAGAAGGAAGGCACTGTGATCTTCTTTGGCTGCCCAGGCGAAGAGGGCGGTTCCGGAAAAGGCTTCATGGCAAGAGACGGCGTGTTTGACAGCCTGGACTTTGCGATTTCCTGGCATCCCGGCGATACGAACCAGGTTACGGTCGGAAGCTCTCTTGCAAACTACCAGATTATTTATAAATTCTTCGGAACAGCTGCCCATGCGGCCGCATGCCCGGAGCTTGGAAGAAGCGCCCTCGACGCGGTGGAGTTAATGAACAACGGCGTCCAGTATTTAAGAGAGCACATCATCCAGGAAGCCAGAATCCATTACGCCATCACCAACACCGGCGGCTATTCCCCGAACGTGGTTCAGCCCTATGCGGAAGTCCTCTATCTGATCCGTGCGCCGAAGACGGGACAGGTTCAGGAAATCTATGAGAGAGTCAACGACATCGCAAAAGGCGCTGCCCTGATGACGGGAACCAGGATGGAAATGCAGTTCGTAAAGGCATGCTCAAACCTGGTGGACAACACGGTGATTGAGGAAATCCTTCAGAAAAACCTGGAAGAGGTTGAGCGCGTTCCTTATACCGACGAGGAAATCGCCTTTGCAGAAAAGATTGCGGCTACCTACGGCGGCCAGAAATTAGAGCTGGATGCCGTGCTCTCCCGCTATGAAAAGAGCAGAAAGGCCATGGTTGAGGAAGTTGTCACCCCGTATCTTCGCGCCCCGCTCAATGACTTTATTCTTCCGCTCATGGATGTGGAGACGGCCATGGCAGGTTCCACGGACGTGGGTGACGTAAGCTGGGTATGCCCGACGGCCCAGATCGGCACTGTCACTGAGGCGGCCGGAACACCGGGACATTCCTGGCAGGAGGTGGCCCAGGGCAAAGCTTCCGTGGCCCATAAGGGAATGTTATACGCCGGAAAGGTCATGGCCGGCGCCGCCATTGATCTGTTGGAAGACCCGGATAAGATCGAAGAGGCGAAAAAAGAATTAAAGAAACGCCTGGGCGGCGGTTCCTATGTGCCGCCGATTCCGAAAGGCGTCCGCCCGATGGCAATCAACCCGAAAAAATAAAAAATCCCGGAAAACCGTACATATTTCGTCCGTGCAGAAAAATGTACGGTTTTCTCTTGCTTAATTTCCTGTTTGATAATAGAATGAAGGGGATACAGGAGTGCGATAGCACGAAACAATCCGGTATCAATGGGGTAAAACAAACAATATTGGGGGATTTATTGAATGAAAACTGGAGAAGTCATAAAAGATTTTCTAATCATCACCTTTGCGACTCTGATCGTAGCGGCAGCCGTTTTCTTTTTCATGATGCCGAGCACGGTTACAGTCGGAAGTATTTCCGGTCTTGCCATTGTACTGGAAAACTTTTTGCCGTTAAAGGTTTCGGCCATCACCATGATTTTAAACGTCGTCCTTTTAATTCTGGGATTTATCTTCATCGGAAAAGAATTCGGGGGGAAAACCATTTATACGTCCATTCTTCTCCCTGTATTCTTAGGAGTGTTTGAATATCTGTTCCCGGAAAACCGTTCCCTGACGGGGGATGCGTTCTTAGACACGGTGGGATATGTGTTTATCGTCAGCATCGGGCTTGCGATCCTGTTTAACCGGAATGCCTCGTCCGGCGGTCTGGACATTGTGGCAAAATTCTTAAATAAGTACCTGCGGATGGACCTCGGTAAAGCCATGTCCCTTTCCGGAATGTGCGCGGCCCTCTCATCCATTCTCGTATCCGATTCCAAAATCGTGGTGCTCAGCGTCCTGGGAACCTACATAAACGGCATTGTCCTCGACCATTTTATTTTCGGCATGAACGAGAAAAAGCGCGTCTGCATCATTTCCCAGAAGGAAAAGGAGATCCAGGACTTTATTCTCCATAGCTTAAGAAGCGGCGCCACCATCTATCAGGCCATCGGCGCATACGATTCGGAGCCCCACAGGGAGATTATTACCATTGTCAATAAGAGCGAGTATGCACAGCTCATGAATTTCATCGGAAAAACCGATAAAGATGCATTTGTCACTGTGTACACAGTCAACGAAGTCCTTTATAAGCCAAAATATTAAAAATCCGGGGCGCCTGCCCTGGAAAACATGGAGGGAAAGCTATGAGGTCAGTTTCAGCGGAAGCGATTGCAAAGGCTGTCGCCGAGATGTGCGTGGAGGCCAACCATTTCCTGTCGGAGGACATGAAAGAGGTCTTTTTTGAGGCAGTAAAAAAAGAAGAGGCGCCCCTTGGACGTCAGATTTTAGACCAGCTTACGGAAAATCTTGAGATTGCGGGGAATGAGATGATCCCGATCTGCCAGGACACAGGCATGGCTGTCGTGTTCTTAAAGGTGGGACAGGAAGTACATATCGAGGGCGGAAGCCTGACGGACGCGGTCAACGAAGGCGTGCGCCGCGGCTACGTGGACGGATATCTGAGAAAATCCGTGGTAAAGGATCCTATTGAAAGGGAAAACACGAAGGACAACACGCCTGCCGTCATCCACTATGAAATCGTGGAGGGCGACCAGGTGGAAATTACGGTGGCGCCCAAGGGCTTTGGAAGCGAAAACATGAGCCGCGTGTTCATGTTAAAGCCGGCGGACGGGATTGAGGGCGTAAAGGAAGCAATTTTAACGGCTGTGAGGGATGCCGGGCCGAATGCATGTCCGCCGATGGTGGTGGGAGTCGGAATCGGCGGCACCTTTGAAAAGTGCGCCCTGATGGCAAAGCATGCCCTGACCCGCGATTTAAAGGAAAGCTCTCCCGTTCCCTATGTGCGCGAGCTGGAGAAGGAAATGCTGGAAAAAATCAACATGCTCGGCATTGGGCCAGGAGGGCTCGGCGGCACAGTCACGGCTCTCGCCGTCAACATCGAGACGTACCCGACGCATATTGCAGGCCTTCCTGTGGCAGTCAATATCTGCTGTCATGTGAACCGCCATGCACACCGCTTCATTTAAGTCAGGAGGGATCAGGATGGACAGAAAAATTCAGGTACCGATCAGCAAAGAAGATGCCAAAAGCCTGAAGGCAGGGGATTATGTATATCTGACAGGAACCATTTATACGGCCAGGGATGCCGCCCACAAAAGAATGCAGGAGGCACTGGATAAAGGAAACGAGCTGCCCTTTGACGTGGCGGGAAATGTCATTTACTATATGGGGCCGTCTCCGGCCAGAGAAGGAAGACCCATCGGCTCTGCCGGCCCGACCACGGCAAGCAGGATGGACAAATATACGCCGAGGCTTCTCGACATGGGACTTGGCGCCATGATCGGAAAGGGGAAAAGAAGCCAGGCTGTCATCGACGCAGTAATCCGGAACGGCTCTGTGTACTTTGCGGCCATCGGCGGCGCCGGCGCCCTGCTTTCGCAGCGGATTTTAAAATCGGAGGTCATCGCATACGATGATCTGGGAGCAGAAGCCATCCGCAAGCTGGAAATTAAGGATTTTCCTGTTGTTGTCGTCATTGATTCGGAGGGCAATAACCTCTATGAAACGGCAATTTTAAAGTACAGACGATAGAAACCGGCCGAAAAGGCACGGGAAAGGAGAATCGCAGCCGGCGGGTCCCGCCGGCTGTTTTAGAGACGGACAATGAAACGCATCGCTTATATGGTAATCAGAAATATTTTTCATGTGCCCGTATGGTTTTATAAAATATGCCGTTTTGGGAAACATAAGGATATCTATCCGGAGGAGGAGCGATACAGCCTCCTGCGGCATATCGTAAAAACAGTCAACCGCACCGGACGCGTTAC
>JAGTTQ010000001.1:2671864-2834364 GCA_018223415.1 Eubacteriaceae bacterium Marseille-Q4139
GGCTGGAGATGAACCACAGCGACAGGTTTTGGCGCCTGGTGGAAAACGAAATCCCCGACTATAAGGAACGGCGGCGCTGGCTGCGGCAAAACGGATCTGGATACTAGGGCGGCCGTGACAGAAAAACAGAAGAAACGACAGAAGGAACCAACGAAAATATGAATACACAAAAGGAAATCTGGATGGTGCAGACGAAGCGGGCGGATTTTTCCGGGCTTTCAGAAAAGCTCGGCGTAAGTCCGGTCTCGGTCCGGATCATGAGAAACCGCGGGATGGAGACGGAGGACGATATGCGCCGGTACCTTTACGGGACGCCGGAGGACTTTTACTCCCCCCACCTGATGAAAAACATGGACGCGGCTGCGGCGCTTTTAAAGGAAAAGCTTATGGGCGGCCGCCGGATCCGGATCATCGGCGATTACGACATCGACGGCGTCTGCTCTACCTTCCTTCTTTTGACAGGCCTTAAGCGGACGGCGGCGGTTCCTGCGGCCGTGGATTATGAAATCCCTGACCGGATCCGGGACGGCTACGGCATCAACGAGTCCATCATCCGCCAGGCGGCCGCGGACGGCGTTGACACGCTTTTGACCTGTGACAACGGAATTGCGGCATCAAAAGAGATTGCCCTTGCAAAGGAGCTGGGGATGACGGTTATTGTCACCGACCACCATGAAGTCCCCGTGGATGGGGAGCGCCAGGTGCTCCCGCCGGCGGATGCCGTCGTGAATCCGAAACAGGACGGCGAAACGTATCCGTTCCATGAAATCTGCGGCGGCCTGGTGGCCTATAAGCTGGTGCAGGTGCTCTATGAACTCTTCGGGATCCCGAAGCGGGAATGGGAGGAGCTTTTGGAGTTTGCGGCCGTCGCCACGGTCGGCGATGTGATGCGGCTCCAGGACGAAAACCGGCTGGTGGTAAAATACGGCCTCAGGCGGATGGCAGAGACGAGGAACCTGGGCCTTAAGAAGCTGGCGGAAAAGAACGGCCTTGACCTTTCTTCCATCAGCGCCTACCATATCGGCTTTGTCATCGGCCCGTGCCTTAACGCAGGCGGGCGGCTCCAGACGGCGAAGCTGGCTTTGCGGCTTCTGCTTTCGGAGGACGAGGCGGAGGCGGATCAGCTGGCCGAAGAGCTAAAGGCATTAAATGACATGAGAAAAGACATGACGCGCCGCGGCGAGGAGGAGGCCATCCGCCAGGTGGAAGAGTGTTACGCGGATGATAAAGTTCTCGTGGTGTTCCTGCCGGACTGCCATGAATCCCTGGCCGGGATCATCGCCGGGCGCGTGCGGGAACATTTCCATAAGCCGTCCATCGTCCTGACCCGCGGCGAGACGACAGCCAAGGGCTCCGGCCGTTCCATCGAGAAATACCACATGTTCCAGTCGCTCTGCGAGGTGGCGGATCTGCTGCCGAAATTCGGCGGGCACCCCATGGCGGCGGGACTTTCCATAGAGGAAAAGGACATTGACGAGTTCAGACGGAGGCTCAATGAAAACGCGGCGCTCACAGACGAGGATTTCATACCGCGGATCTGGATTGACGTGCCGATGCCCTTAGACTATGTGAGTGAGGGGCTTGTGAGCGAGTTAAAAGGGCTGGAGCCCTTCGGGCAGGGCAATGAAAAGCCCCAGTTTGCCCAGAAGGATCTTCTGATCCGCTCCGTCCGTGTCCTGGGAAAAAACAAAAATCTGGTGAAAATGAGCCTTGTGACAGAAAACGGGCTTTCCATGGACGGGCTTTTGTTTGCGGACGGGCCGGAATTTGAGAGAGAACTTGCCGGCAGGAACCGGATCGACATTGTATATTATCCCGATGTGAATGAGTACAATGGCACCCGGACTTTGCAGGCTGTTATAAAAAACTACAAAATAAAATAGGAGGGGTACTGCATGGTAAACGAGGTTATGAAGTTTCTCACGGAGTATGACAGGGAGGTCGGATCGCTCATCGAAAAGGAATGTGCGAGACAGAGGCGGAATCTGGAGCTGATCGCATCCGAAAACATCGTGTCGGAAGCCGTCATGATGGCGATGGGGACGGTTCTCACCAACAAGTACGCAGAGGGGTATCCGGGGAAAAGGTATTACGGCGGCTGCGAAAATGTGGATGTGATCGAGAACCTGGCCATTGAGCGGGCAAAGAAGCTGTTTGGCTGCGACTATGCCAACGTACAGCCCCATTCCGGCGCACAGGCCAACATGGCCGTCTTTATCGCCATGTTAAAGCCTGGCGATACGGTCATGGGCATGAACCTGGATCACGGCGGGCACCTGACCCACGGAAGCCCTGTGAACTTTTCCGGCCTCTATTTCAACATTGTTCCCTACGGCGTCAACGACGAGGGCTACATCGACTATGACGAGCTGGAGAAAAAGGCCATGGAGGCGAAGCCGAAGCTCATCATCGCAGGCGCCAGCGCCTACTGCCGCACCATCGACTTTAAACGGTTCCGCGAGGTGGCGGACAAGTGCGGCGCGTACCTGATGGTGGACATGGCCCACATTGCAGGACTGGTGGCCGCAGGACTGCATCCGAGCCCGATCCCCTATGCCGACGTGGTGACGACGACGACCCACAAGACCTTGCGGGGTCCGAGAGGCGGCATGATCCTCGCAAATAAAGAAGCCAACGAGAAGTTTAATTTCAATAAGGCCATCTTCCCGGGAAGCCAGGGCGGCCCCTTAGAGCATGTGATCGCCGCCAAGGCCATCTGCTTCGGCGAGGCCTTAAAGCCGGAGTTTAAGGCATATCAGGAGCAGGTAATAAAGAACGCCGCCGCGCTGGCTGCCGCACTCCAGAAGGAGGGCTTCAAGGTTCTCACCGGCGGCACCGACAACCACCTGATGCTTCTGGATTTAAGAGGCATGGACATTTCCGGAAAAGAGCTCCAGAACCGCTGTGACGAGGTATATATTACTCTCAATAAGAACACGGTTCCAAACGATCCGCGGAGCCCGTTTGTCACCTCCGGCGTCCGTATCGGCACACCGGCCGTCACGACGAGGGGCCTTGTGGAGAGCGACATGAGCGACGTGGCTCACTGCATCTGGCTGGCAGCCACAGACTTTGAAAATAAGGCGGACGAGATCCGTGGTGTCGTGGAAGGTATCTGCAAAAAGTATCCGATTTACGAATAGGAAAAAATCCGGGCGGAGGCTCTTTGGGGCTTCCGCCCGGCCTTTTCCCTGCGGCATAAATCCCCGCGTGTCCTCATAGACTGGCAACAGGCGAAAGAGGATCGGAGGGGATTTTTTGTTTGAACAGAAAACGATTGCGGAGACAAAACGTCTTTTAAAGGCCGGGGATCCCGGCGGGCTTACGGAAGAAGAGGCCAGGCGGCGGTTTTCGGAGCATGGCCCCAATGAGCTGGAGCGCCATGAAAAAAAGCCGCTTTATAAGCGGATTCTGGAGCAGTTCATGGATCCGCTCATCTATGTCCTGGCGGCAGCCGGCGCCGTTTCTATCCTTTTGGGAGAATACGGCGACGCGGCCATCATTGCGGCTGTGGTCTGCTTAAACGGCACCGTGGGGCTTTTGCAGGAGGGAAAGGCCCAGAAAGCCCTGGAGGCTTTAAAGCAGATGACACGGTTAAAGGCCGTTGTCCGCAGGGACGGGGAAAACAGGGAAATCGACGCGGCAGGCCTTGTTCCCGGCGACCTGGTGATTTTGGACGCCGGCCGCCAGGTGCCGGCAGATCTGCGGCTTGTGCGCTCGGAAAACCTGCATATCGAGGAATCGGCCCTGACCGGGGAATCGGTGCCGGTTCATAAGGACGCCGGATTTTTTGCGGAAAAGCCGCTGACGCCGGGTGACTGCAAAAACATGGCCTACATGTCGTCCAACGTGACTTCCGGCCGCGGCGAGGGCCTTGTGGCAGCCACCGGCATGGACACAGAGATCGGCCGGATTGCAAAGTTAATTCACGAGGCTCCGGTGGAGGCGACGCCGCTCCAGAAGCGGCTCGGCGATCTGGGGACGCTTTTAAGCCTGTTGGCCGTGGGGCTGTGCGCCGTCCTGTTTGCGGCCGCTCTTTTCCAGCACAGGGACGCAGGCGAGATGTTCATCACAGCCATTTCCCTGGCAGTGGCGGCAGTGCCCGAGGGACTTCCGGCCATCGTGACGATTGTCCTGGCGCTTTCCGTGTCCCGCATGGTAAAGGTCAACACCATCGTCAGGCGGCTCCCGTCGGTGGAGACTTTGGGAGCCGTGAATGTGGTCTGCTCCGATAAAACGGGAACCTTGACGAAAAACCAGATGCAGGCGGAGGTCTGGGAGAGCGCCGAAAACATCCTGGGACGGGGCGGGGAAAGCCGGCTCCTTACGGCCGCCTTTGTGCTCTGCAACGACGGGGAGATTTCCGGAAAAAGGCGGCTCGGCGACCCGACGGAGCTGGCGCTTTTGGAATATGGAAAAAACCACGGCGCAGAGAAGGCGAAACTGGAGAAAGAGTATCCGCGGACGGCGTCCAGGCCCTTTGATTCCGAGCGGAAAATGATGACAACCGTACATAAAAAGGACGGGAAAACCGTCAGCTTCACAAAAGGCGCGCCTGACGTGATTTTAAAAAATTGCAGCTGCTATCTGGAACGCGGCGAAAAAAAGCCCATGGGCGAGTACCAGATGAGGAAGTTTTTAAAGGAGACCGAGGCGCTTTCCGGGCGGGCGCTCCGCGTTCTTGGTGCAGCCATGAGCGACGGGGACGGGCGGGGAGAGACTGATCTGGTGTTTTTAGGCCTTGCCGGCATGGCAGACCCACCGCGGCCCGAAGTGCCGGAGGCTGTGGAGATGTTTAAAAAGGCCCATGTGCGGACGGTAATGATTACCGGCGATCACAAGGAGACGGCCCTTGCCGTAGCAAGGAAGCTAAAGATTGCAGAACACGCCTCCCAGTGCATGACAGGGGCGGAGATCGACCAGGCGGACGACGAAGCGCTTGCGCGCAGGATCCCGGAGGTGAACGTCTTTGCCCGCGTTTCCTCGGATCACAAGGTGCGGATTGTGAGGGCTTTTAAGAGCCTCGGAAATATCGTCGCCATGACCGGGGACGGCGTCAACGATGCCCCGTCCTTAAAGGCAGCCGACGTGGGAATCGCCATGGGAAAGAGCGGCACCGACGTGGCAAAGCAGGCGGCCGATCTGGTGCTGACCGACGACAACTTCGCCACCATCGAAAAGGCCATCGAGGAAGGCCGCGGGATTTATGAGAACATCAAAAAGTCGGTGATTTTCCTGCTGTCCTCCAATTTCGGGGAGATCATGACGATGTTTGCAGCCATTCTCCTGAGGTTTCCGGCGCCTTTAAAGGCCAGCCACATCCTCTGGATCAACCTGATTACGGATTCCCTGCCGGCGCTTGCTTTGGGGACGGACGTGAACGACGGGGCGGCCCTGATGGAAGAGCCGCCGAGGAAGGAGTCGGAAAGCCTGTTTTCCCGCGGCGGCCTGTCCTGCACGGTGTTTTACGGCTTCCTGATTGCGGCCATCAGCCTCTGCGCGTTTCTACGGCTTCCGATTTCCCTTCTGGCCTCTGCCGGCCAGGAGATCACGGTACAAAACCTGATCGCTGTTTTGGGGGATGCCGGCCTTCTTTCCAGATGCCAGACGTATGCCTTCACGGTGCTGGGGCTTTCGCAGCTTTTCCATGCCGTCGGCATGCGCGACGTGGGGCGCAGCGTGTTCCGGATGAATCCCCTGGAAAACGGCCTGATGATTGCGGCTTTTATAATCGGCATCCTGCTTCAGATGGCTGTCACAGAGGTACCGTATTTGGTATCAGTCTTTCAGACCGTCCGTCTCTCGGCGGGAGAATGGCGGGAGCTTTTAATCCTGGCGGCGGCGCCCATGGCGGCCCATGAGCTTCTCGTGTTCCTTGGAAGATTCTGGCGGAAGGAAGACAGCATTTGACAGACGAGGTATTCTTTACTATACTGGGAACTGGAACAAACGTCTTCTTTTTTGGAAAGAGGGAGTGAAATACATGAGAAAATGGAAACGATTTTTGCTGGCGGCCATGACGGCGGCGTTTGCGGCCGGGGCGTGCCTGACATCTGCGGCGGCCGATGCGATCGGGCCGGGCTTTGAGACGGCGGCAGAGGAACTGCCGGATGTACAGATCTATGTGAGTATGCTGTATCACACCCTGACGCTTACGGAAAACGGCCAGGTCATCGGCGTTTACGATGCCGAGGTGGGGCGCCAGTCGGAGGTGGACGATAAGGTCAAGGAAGGCGACCAGAGGACGCCCATCGGTGAGTTTTATGTCTGCACGAGAAACGAGTGGAGCCGGTATTATCTGGGGCTTGGCGTGTCCTATCCCAACATCGAGGATGCCGAGCGCGGCTATGCGGCGGGACTGATTTCCGCCGAGGAGCGGGATGCCATCATCGACGCCATCAACAACAAGCAGCAGCCGCCGTGGGATACGGCGCTTGGCGGCGTGATTGAGATCCACGGCGACCGGACGCCGGGAACGGGGACAGCCGGCTGCATCGCCGTCGACAACAGCGTCATGGATATTCTCTGGGAAAAATGTCCCATCGGCGTGCCGATCACCATCGGGCCGTAGGGCGGGAGTTTGTGATGAAGAAAAATATCATGATTGTCCTGGAGTATGACGGGAGCCGCTATGACGGCTGGCAGAAGCAGGGCAATACGAAGAATACGATCCAGGGAAAAATCGAAGAAGTGCTGGAAAAATGGGCCGGGGAGCCGGTGGAGGTCTCCGGCTCCGGACGGACAGACGCCGGCGTCCACGCGAAAGGCCAGACGGCCAATTTCCATATAGATGGAGCCGTGTGCAAAGAGCCTGCGGACGCCGTTTCCTATTTGAACAGGTACCTGCCCGAGGACATCCGCGTCCTGTCAGCAAAAGAAATGCCGGAGCGGTTCCACAGCCGCCTGAATGCGAAGAAAAAGACATACCTCTATGTGGTTGAGACGGCTCCGAAGCGGGATGTGTTTGAGCGGAAATATGTGTACGGCCTGGGAATGCGGCCGGATCCGGAGGCCATGCGGCGCGCCGCCGACTATCTTTTGGGCGAGCATGATTTCATGAGCTTCTGCGCCAATAAGAGGATGAAAAAGTCCACGGTCAGGAAGCTGGAATCCATCCGGATCGAGGAGCAGGGGAGCCGCCTGCTTTTCTGGTACACGGGAAATGGTTTTCTCTATAATATGGTAAGGATTCTGACGGGGACGCTTTTGGAGGTTGGCCTCGGCAAACGGAAGCCGGAGGACATGGAATCCCTGCTTTCGGCCCGCGACAGGAGCCTGGCAGGCCCGCTGGTTCCGGCCCAGGGGCTGTTCCTCTGGAACGTGGATTATGGGGAAAAGGCATAGCAGCCATAATGAATCGTTATATCTTCATGCCTTGCCATTCGATTTTAACGGTGCTATAATGGGATACAATACAATTTTGGCAAAGGACTGATGAATATGGGGTTAGACCTAAAAGCGTAGTTTTGTTTATCATAGAGAAGTACAGCGTGATTTACCGACTCCGTGGCCCGCGGCTATGATGAAAGAAAAACAAACGAGCCCCCGGCGGCAGAGGCCGTCCGGGAATGAAGAGAAAACGGAGGAAAGAAATCATGAAAAATGTAAAGAGATATCAGAGAGTCCCGGTGGTTGCGTACCCGGAGAGAGAATGGCCAAATAAGGAAATTGAGAAAGCACCTATCTGGTGCAGCGTGGACTTGCGGGACGGCAACCAGGCTCTTGTGGAGCCGATGGTGGTTGAGGAAAAGGTGGAGATGTTCAATCTCCTTGTAAAGCTTGGATTTAAGGAGATTGAGATCGGTTTCCCGGCCGCTTCCCAGATTGAGTTTGATTTTTTAAGACAGCTTGTGGACAGAAAGCTGATTCCTGATGATGTGACGGTTCAGGTTCTGACCCAGTGCAGGGATCACCTGCTTCAGAGGACATTTGAGGCGATCCGCGGCATCCCGCGGGCCGTTGTACATATTTATAATTCCACCTCAACGCTCCAGAGGGACGTGGTGTTCCATATGGACAGGGAGGAAATCAAGCAGATTGCCTTAGACGGCGTTGCCATGGTGAAAAAGTACATGACGGAGTATGACGGCGAGGTCATTTTGGAGTATTCGCCGGAGAGCTTTACGGGAACGGAGTTAGACTTTGCCCTTGATATCTGCAATGCGGTTCAGCGCGCATGGGGCCCGACGCCGGAAAAGAAGATGATTATCAACCTGCCGTCCACGGTGGAGATGACGACGCCCAACGTGTACGCAGATCAGATTGAATGGATGAACAAGCACCTGGAAAACAGGGAGAGCATCGTTTTAAGCGTCCATCCCCACAATGACCGTGGAACCGGCGTTGCGGCGACGGAACTGGCGCTTCTTGCCGGCGCTGACCGCGTCGAGGGAACGCTTTTCGGAAACGGCGAGCGGACAGGAAACGTGGACGTGCTGACGTTAGCCTACAATATGTATTCCCAGGGCATCGACCCGAACCTGGAGCTTGGCGACGTGAAGCAGATTGCAGAGATCTATGAGCGGTGCACGAAGATGCAGATTGACCCGCGCCATCCCTATGCAGGAAAGCTGGTATTTACGGCGTTCTCCGGCTCCCATCAGGATGCCATCAACAAGGGCATGCAGGCGCTTATGGAGCGCCAGAGCCGGGTATGGCAGGTTCCGTATCTGCCCATCGACCCGTCGGATATCGGCCGCGAGTACGAGCCGGTTGTGCGGATCAACAGCCAGTCCGGAAAGGGCGGCGTGGCTTTCGTCATGGATACCTATTACGGCTTCAAGCTGCCGCGCGGCATGCACAAGGAATTTGCAGACATTATTCAGAAGATCGCCGAGGCCCAGGGAGAGGTTTCCCCGGATCAGATCATGGCGGAATTCAAGGAGAATTATATCGACAGGAAGGAGCCGTACCACTTCCGCAAATGCAAGCTGACCGACCACGAGTACGGCAGCGAATTTACGACAGTGGCCGTGGTTACTTACACGGATCACGGTGTGGAAAAGCAGTTTGAGGGCGTCGGAAACGGCCCGATTGATGCGGTGCAGCGCGGTCTCGAGGAGGAGTTAGGCATCAACATCAAGGTGCTGGATTACAGCGAGCATGCCCTGACTTCCGGTTCCGGGGCGCAGGCGGCTTCTTATATTCACGTGATGGATCAGAAGGACGGGCGCGTCACCTACGGCGTTGGCATCAGCTCCAACATCACGAGGGCTTCGCTCCGCGGCATTTTCAGCGCAGTGAACCGCCTGTTCGGTGAATAGAAAAAGAACGTGTTTGGCTCCCGGCCGGGGAATATGCGGCCGGGGGCTTTTGTATATGCCTTTCATCCGGAAAAAGGCGGCGGTTTGGCTTCGGAACAGCATGCATGGGAACTTTATTACAGAATTTATCACATTTTTGTAAGAGGAAAGTTAAGAATTTTTTTGATATATATGATATAATACTGCCATAGAAAGATAATGTGTTGAATAGAAAGAGATTGCAAGATAAAGGAGGAGGATTACATGAAAAAGGTAAGATTATTCGGGACATTGGCAATGGCTGCGGTATTCAGCATGGGACTTACGATGACAGCATTCGCCGGATGGAGCCAGAATGGGAACACCTGGTATTACTACAATGATAACAGCGGACAAATGGTTCGTGATGACTGGGTTCAGTCAGACGGGAAATGGTACTATATGAACCATGACGGCGTGATGCAGGTAAACAGGCTGATCGACGACACGTATTTTGTGGACGGGAACGGCGTTATGGTGACGAATGCATGGATGTATTCCAATGACGGCTGGAGCAATGAGAATGTTTGGCGCTACTTCGGAAGCAATGGCAAGGCTTACACAAACGGCTGGAAGCAGATTGACAACGTATGGTACCACTTCAGCGACAGCATCATGGACTCCGGCTGGCTTGAATTAGACGGGGATACCTACTATCTTGGTTCTTCGGGAGCCATGACGACAGGCTGGAGAGAGCTTCCCGACGCCAACGATGAATGGGGCGTCTGCTGGTATTATTTCAGCTCCAACGGAAAGATGGCGTCCGACGGTGAGAAGACCATCAGCGGCGAGACATACATTTTTGACGACCAGGGCCGGATGTTAAACGGATGGGTCTGCCCCTCCGATTACAGCAGCTCGGGACGCGACGACCTTTCCACCAGCAATATTGATTCCTTAAAATATTTCCGTGAGGCTGGCCAGGAGGCTTCCGGCTGGCTGTATCTTCCGTCTCCCGACGATGCGGAAGAGAACTGGTACTATTTCCGCGACGGCCGTGCATACTCCGCAGGATACAAGACGACGGCCATCAACGACCGCTACGGCATGGCGAAGATCCAGGGCGAGACCTACTGCTTTGACAGACACGGCCGCATGGTGACGGGGCTTTTGGAGATCGACGACGGCAGGAAGTATTACTTCAACAAGGACGGCGAGATGCAGACGGGCCGCGTGGTAGTCAATGATGATGACCATGACAACGAGGTATTCTACTTCACGACGACAGGCAGCATCGGAAACAAGGGCGACGGATATACGGGCGTAAAGGACGGATATCTGTATGAAGAAGGTCTCCTGATCCGTGCTGAGGACGGAATGCGGTACGAGAAGGTATCCGTGGACGGCAAGGATTACCTTGTAAACGAGCAGGGCAAGGTGAAGACCAGCGGAACGGCCACAGACGCAGACGGCGTGAAGTATAGAGTGGAGAAGAAGGACGACGGTTCCTACTCGGTAACGATAGAAAGAGACTGATGATTGGCTGAACAGCCATGAGAATCTGCCCCGCAGCGAGAACGGCTGCGGGGCCTTTTTCGTGATGCGGGAAACACGTTTTCTTCTGTACGAAAGCTTTCGGCGGGGGCGCGTACTTTTTTGAGTGCAAGGGATGTTCGTTGGAGAGAATCTGCGAATAAACACGAACAAATGTTTGCATAATAGAGAGGGATGTGGTATAATGACTGCAAAGCAGGAATTATACCTGCGCATTCCGGTTTCCGCGCTTGCTGCGGAAAGCCGGGCGCTAGGTTCCGCCGGAGGCACCGTGGCCGCGGAGCGGACATGGTATAATGACTGCAAAGCAGGAATTATACCTGCGCATTCCGGTTTTTTGCGTCAGGCGCGGAACCGGGCGCGAAATTTTGCCGGAAACAGGCGCCGGCGTTTGACAGGAGAATGAACATGCCGAAGCAGTATATTAAAATACGAGGTGCCAATGAGCACAATCTGAAAAATATATCCGTGGATATTCCGCGGAATGAGCTGGTGGTTTTAACCGGACTTTCCGGCTCGGGAAAGTCGTCGCTGGCTTTCGATACGATTTATGCAGAGGGGCAGAGGCGGTACATGGAGTCGCTGTCGTCCTATGCGAGACAGTTTTTGGGCCAGATGGAAAAGCCGGATGTGGAAAATATCGAGGGCCTTTCCCCGGCCATTTCCATTGACCAGAAATCCACCAACCGGAACCCGCGTTCCACCGTGGGGACGGTGACGGAAATCTATGACTATATGCGACTCCTCTATGCCAGAATCGGGATCCCGCACTGCCCGAAATGCGGCAGGGAGATTAAGAAACAGACTATTGACCAGATGGTTGATCAGATCATGGCATTGCCGGAGCGCACGAGGATCCAGCTTCTGGCTCCGATAGTCCGCGGCCGCAAGGGGCGCCATGAGAAGGTGCTGGAACAGGCGAAAAAGAGCGGCTATGTCCGTGTGCGGATCGACGGGAACCTGTTTGAGCTGACAGAAGAGATCCAGCTTGAAAAGAATATCAAGCACAACATTGAGATTGTCGTGGACCGTCTGATTGTGCGTGAGGGGATCGAGAAGCGTCTGGCGGATTCCATCGAGACGGTCATGAAGCTGTCCGACGGGCTGATGATTGTGGACGTCCAGGACGGCGAGCCCATCAATTTCAGCCAGAGCTTTTCCTGCCCGGACTGCGGGATCAGCATCGAGGAGGTGGAGCCCAGGAGCTTTTCCTTCAATAATCCCTTTGGCGCCTGCCCGGAGTGCTTTGGCCTCGGTTATAAGATGGAATTTGACGAAGACCTGATGATCCCGGACAAGTCTTTAAGCATCAACCAGGGGGCGATTGTCGTCATGGGATGGCAGTCCTGCGCCACAAAAGGGAGCTTTACCAGGGCGATTTTGGATGCCCTGGCTGAGGAATATCATTTCGATCTGGACACGCCGTTTGAGGAGTATCCGAAGGCGATCCACGATGTGCTGATTTATGGAACCGGCGGGAAGTCGGTGAAGGTGCATTATACGGGCCAGCGGGGGACTGGCGTTTACGACGTGGCTTTTGAGGGACTGCTTGAAAATGTGAACCGCAGGTACCGGGAGACGTTTTCTGAGTCCAGCAAGGCGGAGTATGAGAGCTACATGCGGATCACGCCCTGCCCGGCCTGCCATGGGCAGAGGCTTAAGAGCAGTTCTCTGGCCGTTACGGTGGGAGATAAAAATATTTATGAGGCGACGAACATGTCCATCGTCAAATTCCGAGAGTTTCTGGACGGGCTGAAGCTGACGGACATGCAGCTTATGATCGGAGCGCAGATTTTAAAGGAAATCCGTGCCCGGGTAAGCTTCCTGATCGACGTGGGACTGGATTATCTGAGCCTGTCGCGGGCCACCGGGACGCTCTCCGGCGGCGAGGCGCAGAGAATCCGCCTGGCGACGCAGATTGGCTCCGGGCTTGTTGGCGTGGCATATATTCTGGACGAGCCGAGCATCGGGCTGCACCAGAGGGACAATGACAAGCTTTTAAAGACGTTAATGCATCTGAGGGATCTCGGAAACAGTGTGCTGGTGGTGGAACATGACGAGGACACCATGCGGGCGGCCGACTGTATTGTGGACATCGGCCCCGGTGCCGGCGAACACGGCGGGCAGGTGGTAGCCGTCGGCACGGCTGAGGATATCATGAAGAACCCGGCTTCCATCACGGGAGCATATCTGAGCGGGCGGCTCAGTATCCCTGTCCCGGCGGAACGGCGCGCGCCGACAGGCTGGCTTACGGTGCGCGGGGCAAAGGAAAATAACCTGAAAAATATCGACGTTTCGTTCCCCCTCGGCGTGATGACATGCGTGACGGGAGTTTCCGGCTCGGGAAAGAGCTCGCTGGTGAATGAAATCCTCTATAAGGCGCTGGCGAAGAAGTTAAACCGTGCCAGGATGATTCCGGGAAAATTTAATAAAATCGAGGGAGTCGAACAGCTTGATAAAATCATCGCCATCGACCAGTCTCCCATCGGCAGGACGCCGCGCTCGAATCCTGCGACGTACACAGGTGTGTTTGATTTGATCCGCGATCTGTTTGCGTCGACGCCGGATGCCAAGGCCAAGGGATACAGCAAGGGCCGATTCAGCTTCAACGTCAAGGGCGGACGGTGTGAGGCGTGCAGCGGCGACGGAATTATTAAAATCGAGATGCACTTCCTGCCGGATGTGTATGTGCCCTGTGAGATCTGCGGCGGAAAACGGTACAACCGGGAGACGCTGGAGGTGAAGTATAAGGGGAAAAGCATCTATGATGTGTTAAATATGACGGTGGAAGAGGCGCTGAAATTCTTTGAGAATGTACCGTCCATTGCCAGGAAGATTGAGACGTTAAATGACGTGGGGCTTTCCTATATTAAGCTGGGGCAGCCGTCGACGGAGCTTTCCGGCGGCGAGGCGCAGCGAATCAAGCTGGCGACGGAGCTTTCCAGGCGCGGAACCGGGAAAACCATCTACATTCTCGATGAGCCGACGACAGGGCTCCATTTTGCCGACGTACACAAGCTGGTGGAAATTTTAAGGCGCCTGTCGGACGGCGGGAACACGGTAATTGTCATCGAGCACAATCTGGACGTGATTAAGACGGCGGATTATATCATCGACATTGGCCCTGAGGGCGGCGACCGCGGCGGCACGGTCATCGCCAAAGGAACGCCGGAGGAGATTGCAGAAAATCCGGTGTCCTATACAGGAAGATATGTGAAGAAATATTTGGAAAAGAAGTAAAGGGTATGGTATAATAGCGAGGAAAGCGGTTGCCATGCTTGCATGAGCAACCATTTGACGAGCATCTCCATCGAGACGACAGTCGAGATGGTATAATGATTGCGTAGCAGGTATGATACCTGTGTATGCCGGTTTCCGCGCCTGCCGCGGAAATCCGGGCGCTAAGTTTCGCCGGAGGCACCGTGGCCGCGGAGCGGACCTGGCATGATACCTGCGCTGGTTGGTTTTTATTATATGACAGATTGAGGAGGGGTCAGCATGTTGTTAATTAAGGGAGCGGAAGTCTATGCACCGGAATATCTTGGAAAGCAGGATGTTCTGATTGCAGGCGGAAAGATCGAAAAGATCGGCACGGATCTTCCGGAATATGAGGACTGCCAGGTGATTGACGGTACGGGAAAAATCGTCACGCCGGGAATTATTGACCGCCATGTCCATGTAACAGGAGGCGGCGGAGAGGGGAGTTTCCATACGCAGGCGCCGCCGGTTCAGCTTTCCAAGCTGATTGCGGGAGGTGTTACGACGGTCGTTGGTCTTCTCGGAACTGACGGGATCAGCCGGAGCGTGGAAAATCTTGTGGCGAAGGTGAAATCTCTGAAGGAAGAGGGAATTTCGGCTTACTGTCTCTGCGGCGCTTACGGGTATCCATGCCCGACGATTACGGGCGATATCCGGAAGGATATTATGTTTGTGGATGAGATTATCGGACTGAAGTTAGCGATTTCCGATCATCGGGCTCCCAATATTACGACGGAGGAGCTGATCCGCCTGGGAAGTGATGTGCGGACAGCCGGCATGCTGTGCGGAAAGGCCGGCATTATCACTCTCCATATGGGCGGGGACAAGAGGTGTCTTCAGCCGGTTTTTGATGCCCTTGAGAGAACGTCGATTCCGGCCAAGACATTCCAGCCGACGCATGTGGGACGCTCGAAGGAGCTTCAGGCAGATGCCTTTAAGTTTGCGAAGATGGGCGGCACGTTTGATGTCACCTGCGGTCAGTCCATGGACAAGATGAAGTCGGTTGCGGCGACGTTAAAGGCAGCAAAGGCGGAAGGCGTCCCGATGGACAAGATTACCATCAGTTCTGACGGACAGGGAAGCTGGTCGAACTACGACGCGGCCGGGAACCTGACGGAGATCGGCGTATCCGATGTGGATACCATGTACCGCCAGTTTGTCTATGAGGTGCATGAGGAGAAGATGCCGGTGGAAGAGGCTCTGACTTTCGTGACGGTCAATGTGGCGAAGGTGCTGGAGCTGTATCCGAAGAAGGGTGTTGTCAGGGAAGGCAGCGATGCGGATGTCCTGGTGATGAATGCGGATCTGTCGCTGGATGCGGTGATTGCTAACGGCAATGTGATGATGAACGGCGGCGTGATATGCAAAAAAGGTACTTATGAGGCATAATTCCGTTTTTTTTGACAAAGCTACTTGCCAAGCGGGAATCTTTCATTTATAATAAGGGCACTCAGCGGACATGCACGTGCGCGTCGAATTGTTTTTGATGGAAGCGGCGCGTCAGATTGTGTTTCCGGCTTTTATGGAGAGAATTGTGTGGAACTGCTCTGAACGGGCAGTTCCATATATTTACCCAGGGAGGCGGGAATGTGTGTGCGCGGAGAGTATCTGTTAATTTACGAAAAGCTTAGATGACAGGAGGCTCCCATGAATCAGGAGAAAATTATTGTCTTAGACTTTGGCGGTCAGTACAATCAGCTGATTGCGAGAAGAGTAAGAGAATGCAATGTTTACTGTGAAGTGTATCCGTACAGCCTTGAAATTGAAAAGATTAAGGCGATGAACCCGAAGGGAATCATTTTTACAGGCGGACCAAACAGCGTTTACGCGGAGGAGTCTCCGAGATGTACAAAGGAAATGTTTGAGCTTGGGATCCCGGTTCTTGGGATCTGCTATGGCGCACAGCTGATTGCCCACGTTCTTGGCGGCAAGGTGACGACGGCTCCGGTCAGCGAGTACGGCCACACAGATGTGCATGTGGACACTGGCTCCAAGCTGTTCCAGGATGTTTCTGAGGATACGGTGTGCTGGATGAGCCATACGGATTATATCGAAGAAGTTCCGGAAGGATTTCGCGGAACCGGTTATACAAAGGTGTGCCCGGTTGCGGCGATGGAGTGCCCGGAACGGAAAATTTATGCGGTTCAGTTCCATCCGGAGGTGATGCATACGAAGGAAGGCCTGAAGATGATCTCCAACTTCGTATATCAGGTCTGCGAGTGTGCCGGCGACTGGAAGATGGATTCCTTCGTGGAAACAACGATTCAGGCGATCCGCGAGAAGGTAGGAAACGGCCGTGCGCTGTGTGCCCTGTCCGGCGGTGTGGATTCGTCTGTGGCGGCTGTCATGATGGCAAAGGCTATCGGCAAGCAGCTTACCTGTGTATTTGTGGATCACGGTCTCCTGAGAAAGAACGAGGGGGATGAGGTTGAGTCTGTATTCGGCCCGGACGGCCCCTATGATTTGAATTTTATCCGTGTGAATGCACAGCAGAGGTTTTATGATAAACTGAAGGGTGTGGAGGAGCCGGAGCAGAAGAGAAAGATCATCGGCGAGGAGTTCATCCGCGTGTTTGAGGAAGAGGCAAAGAAGATTGGGGCTGTGGATTTCCTTGTCCAGGGAACCATTTATCCGGATGTGATTGAGTCCGGGCTTGGAAAGTCTGCCGTGATTAAGTCCCACCACAATGTAGGCGGACTGCCTGACTATGTTGATTTTAAGGAGATTGTGGAGCCGCTTCGCATGCTGTTTAAGGATGAGGTGCGGAAGGCCGGACGGGAGCTTGGGATTCCGGAGTATCTGGTAAGCCGTCAGCCGTTCCCGGGCCCGGGCCTTGGGATCCGTATCATCGGCGAGGTGACGCCGGAGAAGGTGAAGATTGTCCAGGATGCGGATGCGATTTACCGTGAGGAGATTGCGAAGGCCGGCGTGGATAAGGACCTGGGCCAGTATTTTGCGGCCCTGACGAATATGAGATCGGTCGGCGTTATGGGCGATGGACGGACGTATGATTATGCGATTGCGCTGAGGGCCGTGACGACGTCGGATTTCATGACCGCAGAGGCGGCGCAGATTCCGTGGGAGGTACTTGCAAAAGTGACGAGCCGGATTGTGAATGAGGTGAAGGGCGTGAACCGGGTGATGTATGACTGCACGGGGAAGCCGCCGGCGACGATTGAGTTTGAATAAACATAAAAGAGCCGAGAAACCTTGAAATTACAAGGAAAATCGGCTCTTGTTTTATGCTTGCGGTACTAAAATGGTACTATTTTAATTTCTGGAGTTTTTCGGCGACTTCATCCCGCTTATGGGGGAACAGGTGGGAATATGTGTTTAAAGTAGTTTCTACCTTCTCATGCCCCAGGCGGTCGGCAACGGCCAGGGCGGAGAAGCCCATTTCAATCAACAGGCTGGCGTGGCTATGGCGGATGTCATGCAGCCGGATCCGCTTCACTTCTCCGTCTTTGGTTCCCCGTATCATTTCATGCTCAAAGAATGATTTGGTATAGGGGAAAATCCGGTCATGCTTATGGAGGCCGTAGAGCCGTTCTGTATAGTTTTTAATCTCGTCCCGTAGAAATTCCGGGATAGATACGATACGGACGCTCTTGGGCGTTTTGGGCGGCGTTACAACGTCTTTTCCGTTGATATGCTGGTATGACTTATTTACGTTAATGGTGCAGCCCTTGAAATCTATGTCTCCGTATTCCAGGGCTAGCAGTTCCCCTATGCGTAAACCGGTATAGTACAGAATGAGAAATCCGGCCCTGGCCTGGGGCTTATCTGAAATCTTCTCCAGGAACTTCTTAAACTCGTCCGTAGTCCAGAACTGCATTTCATCCGCATGGCTTTTCCCTATGCTCCCGGCCTTGCGGCAGGGGTTCTCTCTCAAATTGTAGTACCGGACAGCGTAATTCATAATAGCGGATAGCTGAGATTGAATTTGTCAAGGGTAATTTCTGCATTTAAAGCTGTTTCATAAAAACCTTCTTAATAAACCGACCGTCGTTGAATTTATGATAATTCCAACGACGGTCAGTTTATTTCAAGAACTTGCAGTAATCATTCTACTTATTAGAGCGTTTTGTTGAAAAACAAGTGATATTATGTTATTATATAAAGTACAATTATTCTACGCACTTTATTCTTTTGAGGTGTTTACATGAAAATCTGTTATAAAAAATTGTGGGTACTCCTTATTGAAAAAGACATAACAAAAGCTCAGTTGCGAAAGGATTTATGCCTTGCTACAGGAACCATGAGTAAGCTCAACAAGGGAGAAGATGTTGCACTCTCCGTACTTTTGCGTATCTGTGAGTATTTAGACTGCGATATTGGAGATATTTGTGAAGCAATAAAGGTGAATAAGGAATAATCTAATTTAGGGGAAATCTGTTATTATATAGCGAAGATTCGAGTTAAAGATTTATGCAGCAGAGGCAACTAAAACCAACAAACTTGCAATAGGAGAAATAAGATGAGTACAAATATATCAAAACAAAAGCGTGAAGACTTACTGAATAAAATCAAAGAAATCCGAACCTTTATTGCTTCAGCTCCGCAGGATGAAAATACGGGCAACCTGCTTTCCTATCTTTCTGACCTTGAGAAAGATGTTAACGGCAAGAAATACGGACTTGTATTTGAGGAACATCGAGAAGAGATCGACGAAGTGCTAGACACGCATACCCCGGTATTGACTGAAGAGGAAGACCTGTTCATTGATAATGGTGAACAAATGAATTTTCTCATCGAGGGGGACAACCTTGCCTCTCTTAAATTACTTGAAAAGACACACAAGGGTAAAATTGACCTTATCTATATAGATCCGCCGTATAATACAGGAAACAAGGATTTCATTTATGATGATGTCTTTGTGGATAAATCCGATAGCTTTATTCATTCAAAATGGTTGTCATTTATGTCTGCAAGACTGAAAATTGCAAGAAAACTTCTTGCGCCACAAGGTGCACTTATCATAAGTATCGGCTATCAAGAGGTACACAATCTCAATTTGCTCTGTCAAGATATATTCTTCGATAGACAAAATGTTGTCGTTACAGTTCAGACTTCTGGGGGAAAGCCGAACGGTGGCTTTAATTATACGCAAGAGTATTTAATGTTCGTGGTTCCAACCGATTTTTCCCCTAACGCAATGAGTTTTACTGGTGGAATTGAAAGATCTCCATTTGAAGGACTAACTTTGAGTACATTTGATAAAACGACTCGTCCTAACCAAACATACCCTATTTTTATTGAAAAAAACACCATGAGAATCGTAGGGGTCGGGAAATCTCTTGCTGAGCGAATTGCCGATGGATCTTATTTAGGTGAAGCCAAAGACTTTGTGTTCGATTTCAATGAGGCACCCGAGGGAACAGTAGCTCTCTGGCCAATTAGTAGCAAAGGCGCTGATTGTGTCTGGAGACTTATTTCTACAAGGTTATTGCACGATTGGAAACTCGGATATATAAAGGTCAGTAAAAACAAGTCAAAGGCTTGTCCTAACGAATATAGTTTACAATACTTACCTGATGGTGTTATTCGGAAAATTGAATCCGGTGATTTGGAAGTGATCGGTCGTGAAAATGATCTGCCTACTCTTAAACTTGGAAAAAATGAAACCGTAGGTAGTGATATTCCAACAATTTGGACAGAAAAGGATTTCTTCACAACTAAAGGTTCATCATATGTACGAAACATATTTGGAGATAAACGTTTTCCTTACCCGAAGCCACTTGAATTCATTGTTGAGCTTTTAAGGGCATCAACATCAGATAATAGTTTAATTGTTGATTTTTTTGCTGGCTCAGGCACTACAGGAGAAGCAACAATGCTTCTCAACAAAGAAACACGTGGCAATCGCCGTTTCATCCTTTGTACCAACAATGAAAATGGCATTTGCCGAGAGGTTACTTATGAGCGTATTAAGCGAGTGATTGACAAAGAAGGGTACACCGCCAGTATTAAATACTATAGGGTAGACTATGTTCCCGTCAGTGAGCGTATGTACTATGAATATGCAGACGAATTACTTTCTCATATTCGAGAACTTGTTGAACTTGAAAACGGTGTAAATTTCACGGGTAATGCAGAAATTGGTATTGTATTGACAGAAGATGAGCTTGACAACTTTGTTACAAATGCAGATGATTTTGCAAAGTGTAAAAAGCTCTATATGGGTCACGATCTCTTACCGACGGAGGAACAGGAACAGATTATTAAGGCGCACGGAATCGAAATCAGCATTATTCCTGATTACTATTACCGTGATTTGCAGGAGGTTTGATTATGAAATTAAAAGAATTTCAGTTAGAAGCTGTAAAAAAACTGTTTGAAGCAATGGAAACTCCTGCTCGTGATATTATCCTAAAAAGCCCAACAGGAAGCGGAAAGACTATTATTTTAACCTATTTCATGCACCAATACATACAATCTTTCCCCAAAACCGTCTTTGTATGGCTTACACCGGGAAAAGGCAACCTTGAAGAGCAAAGCAAGGCGAAAATGGATAAATACATTCACGCTTCACAGACAAAACTGCTCTCTGATGTAATGGCATCAGGTTTTGAGGAAAACGACAGCTGCTTTATCAACTGGGAGAAGCTAACGAAAAAAGGCAACAACGCTCTTAAAGATAGTGAGCGCACCAATTTTTTGGAGCATATTCAACACGCTCTAAATGACGGTTTGCATTTTGTAATTGTTGTAGATGAGAGTCATCAGAACAATACAATAAAGGCGGATGAAATTATACAGTATTTTCATACGAACAAAATCATCCGTTGTTCCGCCACTCCGAAAGGTATAGCAACAGCGGAAATTATCGAAATTTCTGAAGAAGAAGTTATTGCAGCTGGCCTTATCAAGAAAATGCTTGTTATCAATCAAGACTTTCCGCAAATAATTGAAACGGAAAATCAAACGGAGTTTCTGCTTGGAAAAGCACTTGCCAAACAACGTGAGCTCCGTTCTGAATTTTTAAAGATAGATGTTGATCTCAATCCCTTAATTGTAATTCAATTACCGAACAAGTCGGAAACCTTGCAGGACAGCGTTGAACGCTATCTCGAAACCAAGGGGCTTACTTATGAGAATGGTCAGCTTGCGATTTGGCTTTCTGACAGGCACGAGAATTTAGAGGGAATTGATACTCCCAATGCAAAATCATCGGCAGTCATCATAAAGCAGGCGGTTGCTACGGGATGGGATTGTCCCAGAGCATATATTCTTGTAAAGCTCCGTGACAATATGGATGAAACTTTTGAAATACAAACAATAGGCCGTATTCGCCGTATGCCCGAAGCGAAACATTATGAAAATGATATTCTTGATAGTTGCTATCTTTACACCCTTGATGAAAAGTTTACCGCAGGCGTAAAAATGGCACTTAATAAAGGTGCATTGAATGCTTGCACACTTTTTCTCAAAAATGAGTATAAGGATATTACGCTTATTGGTGAGCATAGAACGATGGTAACATCTACTCGTAATCCTCAAAAGGCTTTACAGGCGATTGCTTCGTATGCAGAAAAAGAGTACGGAGTTGGTACAAACAAGGCAGAGAATAAAACTCGTTTGCAGACGGCAGGATTTGAACTTAGCGAAGATATTGTGAAGCATACTTTTTCAGGCGAAACTGCTACGCTTGCTTTTAATTCGACAGATATGAACAAAATTAAGGTTACGGAAAGACTGGATACGCATATACATGGTCGAGATTACCACCAAAAAATCGGTAAAATTGGTTTGGAGATTGGTATGGAATATTCCTATATGAATACCATTATCCGAAAACTGTTCGATAAGAATTTTAAGTATAGCCGCAAGATCCTTGCATTAGAACCGAGAGCTGTTTACGCCTTTGTAATCAACAATGATGATAAACTTCGCTATTTAGTGCGTGAGGCTATGGCTTATGAAATGGCACAGCTGAAAATGGACATACCATCAAAATCCTATTATGAATTTCATATTCCGCAGTCATGCCTGTTCACCTACAACGGTGATGCAAAAACGCAACATATTATGGAAAAAAATGTTTATCAAAACTATCTGTCTTCTGCCGCCCCCCGTTCTACACCAGAAGTAAAGTTTGAAAAATTCTGCGAACGCTCCGCCAGTGTAGAATGGTGGTATAAGAATGGCGATAAAGGCAACGAATACCTTTCAATCGTATATCAGGATAATTCGGGCAAACAAAAACTCTTTTATCCTGACTACATTATCAGCGTGAAGGGTGAGATTTGGATTGTGGAAACAAAAGGTGGCTTTGACCGTAGTGGAAATAGCCAAGATATAGATCTTTATACTCCTAAGAAATTCAAGGTACTGAAGGATTATCTAACTGAACACGGGCTAAAGGGCGGCATTGTTCGTAACGACGCAGCAACAGATGAACTGTGCATTTGTATGGATACTTATTCCGAAGATATTAATAGCGACAATTGGGTGATATTAAGCAGTGTTCTGGAGTGAGGTGATAACCTTGAAGATAACTGACCACAAAGTACTAACTCAGTATTCACCAGCTAAAGTTCAATTTTTCAGAATAGATCCTGAAGATTTATCTGCAACATTAGAGAACATTTTGCGTGCTCTTATGGACTTATCTTGGCTTAGTAAATTCGATCAAGACTATGAAAAGATAGCATTTAATTCTCGTGCTCAGAAAACGATAGCTGACATAAAAAACAAGTTTGAGCAGTGCATTGATGACAGTATAACAAAAGATGCTGGAGAGTATGTCGTTTCAGAGTTAGCCCGAGAAACCCTGATTACCCAATTGGATTATCTGGATATCCCTCTTGATGAACTTGTAGGAAAGCAACGTTCTGGAAACCCTGGATTTGATTTTCATTCACAAAACAAGGTAACAGATACAGTTATTTTCGGGGAGGCAAAGTATGTTTCTAAAACAACAGCATACTCATCAGCACTCCCGCAAATTGTTGAATTCATTGGAGATGGAAAGGATGTCGAAGACCTTCCGGAATTAAAGCCATTCTGTACACCGTCAGCACTGCAGAGAGCTGCTAAAGGAATAAAAGGGTTTTCTGCTGCGTTCTCAGCAAAAAGTACTGGGACAGATAAAATTATAAAAAACATTGTTAAACGTAAAGATTTTCAAGATCTACTTCAATATGAAGAGATAATATTGGTGGCGGTTGATTTATGAACACTGTATTAGCTAAGGGTAATGTTATTGCCAGAATTCGCAGAGGGGAAGATTTAGATCAAATTATCAACTATGTCAAAGATGAGATTTATAAAAATGGCCCCAATAATGCTGTAGTATTAGAAATCATTTCTTATTTTAAATTATTTCAGCCAGAGTATTTCAAAAAATTCGAGCAAGATATTATAGAAACAATGGGTCTGTTTTTTAAACATCCAAACGTAGAGAGTCTTGCAGGCGCTGTTTTTGAGATGTATCATCAGCATCTTAAAGATGAGTTGGGCAATGATTATACCCCAATGCAAGCAGATATTCTAAAAAAGATAAAGGGGTTGCAGTATTTTAGCTTTTCAGCCCCAACAAGCACAGGAAAATCCTTCGTGTTTAGAAATCTCATTTTATCCTGTTCAAATGATGTGGTGGTCATCGTTCCTTCAAGGGCACTGATCAATGAGTATTTTGATCGTTTGAGTAATATTGTGGATAGCAAATCAGTAAATGTTTTGACATTTGTCGATAGAATCAACACCAAACATATTCATAAAAATATTTTTATCTTAACCCCTGAACGAGCAAGGGAATTGTTTAAGAATAAAGATTGGCTGAAAATTGATCTCATTCTATTTGATGAAGCACAGCTTAGCGATGAGCATTCTGTTCGAGGGTTGTATTTTGACAGTATTGTAAGACGAGCACTAAAACATTTCTCCGATGCAAAATTTGTTTTTGCACATCCATTTGTCGAGAATCCAGAAGCTCAAATGCAAAAAAACGGTATTGAGATAATCGATACAACTTCAGCGTATAGCAATTACGAACTGAAAAATGTTGGTCAAATTTTTTATACACACGACATAACTGCTCAAAAGTTCTATCACTTCGGCAGCGATCCTAAAATTTTGGGAACACACAAGTTAGAAGCGGCGTTTGACCCCATTGAAGCTGCTCTAAAAAAAGGGGGCAGCGTACTCATCTATGTTCCCAAAACACATATTTACAGTAAGCAAATATATAGACAATTTCAGAAATATATTTCTATGTGCCACCCAATCGATAATCAAGATGCCTTAAAGATGATAGCGGATCTTAAAGAGTATATTGGCGCCTCAACAACTGATAAGTTTTTTTATAATTCAGATATGCTGGAGAAATTAAACTGTGGAATTGTTATTCATCATGGTTCTATGCCTTTAACAGCTCGACTTCTGTTAGAACATTTTACACAGCAAGGTTTCTGTAGGATCTGTTTTGCCACTTCCACATTAGAGCAAGGAATCAATATGCCTTTTGATGTGGTTTATCTTGATAGATTTGAAGAAAGTAAGACTCTATCTGTAAAAAATCTGATTGGTAGAGCAGGCCGTTCAACAAGTAAACCGGTATTCGATTACGGCAGTGTAGTATTGCGCCCCAATGCAATGAGCAGATTCCGTAATGTATATCGCAAAAAGAATACTCTTTCTTCAAAATCACGCTTAGACATGACAGATGATAAAATAGACGAAAAGTATGAGGAATATAAAGAAGCAATTAATACTGGCGAATTCTCTGATGAATACAATTTGACAAACAAAGATTTGGAAAAACTGAAATCAGATAGTGTTACGACAGTTGTTCCCACTCTGCTTGATATGATGTTTAATGGCACAGATTTTGTGTTACCTAACGCAGTCGCAAAAGAAGTCTATGAAGATTTCCAGTGTCTATATAAACAATATTTAGGACGAGAATTAACTGCCGCAGAGAAGTATGTTTTCGATTCAGCAATAAAAATTATGATCTGGAAGGTGCACGGAAAAACATTCAGCAAAATATGTCAAGAAAGATATGCCTATGTTTCAAAAGTTGCAGAGCGACGTCTTTTATCGAAAACAGGCCATCAGAAAGAGGCAGATAATCTGACAGTTCGGTATATCGCAGGGTATAGTGATATTCCAAACAAAGAATTGCGAGCCTTTCCACTATTCCCAGCTGAGACTAAAGGAAAAGATGTAGACTACGACCGCATTGTTTACGATACATACGATTTTCTTGATAAACTAATTGGATTTAAGCTGAGTGATTTGTTTTACGCAATCTTCCATCAGTATTTTATCGCATATCAAGATGCTCGTGCGGAGAGATTGGCAAAGTTCATTAAATACGGAACAGAGGACCCCACTGAAATATGGATGTTACGATATGGCTTTTCTTTTGAGGAGATTGAATGGCTAAAGCCTTGTGTTGACAGCATAGATCAAAATGAAATTAAATTTAATGCAAAAATCGAAAATCTTAGCGTTTCTCAGAAGAATAGTATTTCAAAATTTATTTTTTGAAATATCATGAGTTAAAGCAAACAGGGTATATCCCATTTCAACTACATAATAAGTAAAAATCATAGCGATAGCTTAGCGGCAGGGAGCATATCCCTGCCGCTGTCTTTACTGTGTACCACGCATTACCGTTCCTGTCCGTTTTTCTTGGGGGTATTTTTACACTCCACTTCCTGCTCATGCTTTTTCTGTAAATCTTCATGGATAGACCGCACTTCTGTCTCTTCACCTAATAATTCAGCAACATCCCGCTTACTATCAGCCAAGATAATCGGAGCAAA
Source organism: Eubacteriaceae bacterium Marseille-Q4139 (assembly GCA_018223415.1). Classification (NCBI taxonomy): domain Bacteria; kingdom Bacillati; phylum Bacillota; class Clostridia; order Eubacteriales; family Eubacteriaceae; species Eubacteriaceae bacterium Marseille-Q4139. The sequence continues at coordinate 2,697,672 of JAGTTQ010000001.1, forward strand.
TTTTTCTCCATATGCCATCTTGAGCTTGGAAGTAACAGCTTGAATCGTATCTGGTCGTAAAACAGCCCGTTGTTCGAAAAGTGCTATATAATCCACTTCTTTTTCCTGTTCTTTTAGTTCTGTAAACTGTATCAGGGCGGTATCCAATTCAGCAACATATTTTTCTTCCTGCTGTGTCAATCGTTCTAAATTCCTTTCCATAGCAGCAACACTCTTTCTGACCTCGGCGATTCCCGTATCTTCATCGCAACCCAACGAACTGAGAACCATCACTTTTTCGGACTTCAATTCTTCCAAATCTTCTGTCAGTTTAGCAATTTTCTTTTCCAAATCATTGTGAACAACAAACTGATAAAATGGCGTTGCCTTCTTTTCTGCAAGTAGTGTTTTCCGTTCCTTAGCCTTATTTTTTATCTGTTGAACCAATAAGGTATAACGCTCCAAAGTAGGCTTCAATACATTCAGCCTTTCAGATAATTTGTGCTTTCCTAAACCAGCATAGCGGATTTGATAGCGGAAAACAATCATATTCGCCCGTAAGAATTCCATCGCTTCCGCAAGGGCAGGAACAGCAACCTTCACTACCTGCATCAATTTTTTCACTGCCGCTTTCAATTCCCGCAGCAGGGCATTGTCCGCCTTGATCTGACGGTTCAGCTCACATCGATCAGAGACAATCCCCTTTTTCTCCAGTGCTCTTGCAGTTACCCCTTCGTGAATCGTAGGCTGTTCATCAAGCCCCCGTTCTACATGGCTGCGTTGATCGATACGTTCTTCCTGTCCGGCACGTTCCAAATGAAGATTGGTTACATCTGCCCATGCCTTACGCCAAAAGACGAGTTGCTCTTCGCTGTTCCAACGCTCAGAAATTGGATTTTGTCTGCCGTATTTGGTGCTTTTGGGGTACTTGGACACCCTTTCATAGCCCTGCGCCTGTGCTGATGAAGGGACCATATACACCTTCTTTTTGCCCACCTTGTACTGGTACTGCTTTTCCCATCCATCGGCCTGTGCCTGTTTAAACTCAGCGGCAGTGAAGCCCTGTTCCTTGCCGTTCTTGACACAGAGATATTCTTTCTCGGTCTTGTACTGCCATTTTCCCTTTTCATCCAGCGGGCGCACCGTCAGCAGGATGTGAGCGTGGGGATTGTGACCGGGAGGGTATGGATCATGAATCGCCACATCCGCACACATCCCATCAGATACAAAGGTATCAGAAACAAAATCGGACAGCAACCTTTCCCACTGTGCTTTACTCAGCTCAATCGGCAGCGCAACCACAAATTCACGGGCCAGGCGGCTGTCCTTTGTTTTTTCGTTTTCCTCCACAGCATTCCACAATATTTCTCGATTCTGCCATTCTGTGGGAGCGGCAACCGGCAGAAAAACCTGCTGCCACACAAGTCCCTGTTTGCGGGTGTAGTCATGCTGCACTCCGTCGTACTCATTGAGCAACCGAGAACAGCTCAGATAGGCCGCAGCAGCCACGGCAGAGCGTCCGGCTCCACGGCTGACCATTTTGGCCTCTAAATGATAAATTGCCATTGTCTACCATCCTTTCCGAAGGGTTACTGTGAAATGCAGTAGCCCTTCTTCCGCACCTGATTCCAACAGGTACGTCGTGAAATGCGACGTACCTCCAGCAGGGGTGGAACGATTCGTTACACCCCTGTACCTGTGTCAAGCTGCCGGTGGCAGGTTGACACAGGCAGGCGGCGAGATGGGGTGGCAATATACCACCCCATAAATAGGGGGCTTACAAAATGGACCCCCCTTACCGACTGCATGGACAAGGCTGGCAGTTTGACAGAAATGCAGCCTTGTCCAGCGGCGTCCGCAGACGCCGCAATCCCCCTCGGAGAGCGCACGATTTCCGCAGGAAATACCACCGCCCCTTCGGGGTGGTGAGTAAGTGCGCCCTTCGGGAAAAAAGAGAAGCGCCCCGGTTTCCCGGAACGCTCCCAGCTCATCGAACTGATTTGAATACTTCCCATAGAAAATCCTCCAGCTGCTCCAAAGTCATCCTCTGCACCTGCGGCAAAGCTTTCTCTAAAATCGCCCCTTCCTGGATGAGCCTACGTGTTCGGGCTTTACGTTCTTTCACTCGATCCCGTGCCTGAGCTTCCTCTAAACGGTGCTTATCCTGTAATAACTTCTTTTCGTGTTCCGTCATAGATTTTCCCTTTCTGCCATATCCGGCTGAAAATGCAAAAAAGGCGGCTTATGAGATTTTATTCTCACAAGCCGCCTCGGTGCTGATCCTTATGCTGTTTTCCCTTTTTGATCCGACTCTTTAATGGCGGATGCTTCTATACTTTTCTGTTCGTTTTTCTTCGCCGCTCTGCGCTCCTTCTGTCTTTTATAGGCTGCTTCTTTCATGCAATCCTCACAGCAGTACTTCACGCCGTTTCTGTCTGTAATAAAGACAGTTCCGCAGTTTCCACAAGTGCATTCTCGTTTTCTTTTTTTCGCCGCTTCCTGCCGGTAATATTTAGAGCGACAATTTTGATCGCAGAACATCGCATTGGACATTTTTGATTCAAAGGTCTTCCCGCAGCACTTACACACAATCTGAAACGGTTCACCTACTTTCCGGGTGCCATCCTTCAGTGCTTTGTACCGTTCTCTGCTTTGCATACGATGCTTACGCAGGTATTCCTGCCGCTTTTCTTCCTCCGGTGTCAGTTCCGGCACAGGTGCCGCAAAGTATCCAATAAAGTTTAGATAGATCTCCACTTCCTGCACTCGATCCCCATCCACCTTTTCCGGGGCATGAACAAGGATTTTGTCTACAAACTCGTTGATCATCGGCGTCGTCAATTCGGAAAAGTCCGTGTACTTTTTCGCCAGTGCAAGGAATTGTTCGGCATTTGCGGTACTTTCTTCAAAGGCCGCTACTTGTTTTTCAAACTCTGCAATCTCCGAGCGCAAATTTTTTTGTTCTGCTTCATACTCCGCCAGCAGACTATCAAAGCGTTGATCTGAAATTCGCCCAACCGCAAAAGACTCGTAGAGCTTTTTGATGATGACATCCAGCTCATCTGCCCGTTTCCGGTTCTTATTGAGCTTCCGTTTCGTATCTTTTACAGCTTCTTTCTGGCGGAGTGCAGATGCTGCTCTCACCTTTTCCAGAAATTCTTTCTGGTTGGTGATGGCATAGGTGCTGGCTGCCTGTATTGTTTCCAGGAGCAAAGTCCGAATGGCTTTGGTTGAAATATAGTGACTGCAGCATACATCCACTCTGTTTCTGAAAGCCAGTTTATACGCTGAGCATTCGTAAGCATCATAGGGGTAATTTCCGTTTTCCAAATCACCTTGGAATCGGTGGTTATACATTTTCGCCCCACAATCAGCGCAGAACACAAGTCCTGTCAGTGGATTTGCTTCTCCAAGGGTATCCTTGCGTCTGGGTGTTTTCCGCAGCTTCTGTACCAGTTCCCATGTCTCTTTGTCAATAATCGCTTCATGGGTGTTTTCAAAAATCAGCCATTCCTCCTGCGGATTACGGACACTGCCTTTATCTTTATAGGATTCTTTATGAGAACGGAAATTTACAGTATGCCCGATATACTCCGGCTTAGACAGAATCTGACCCACCATATAACCGCTCCAATTATAGGGGTTGGGAAAATCTTCTTTGCTTTTCCAAAAGCCGATCCCTTTCTTCCCCAAATAGACAGCAGGAGTTTCCACCTTGTCCTCATACAAAATCCGTGCAATTTCATAAGGACCGATTCCTTCTGCATTCATGCGGAATATCCTGCGTACAACCTCTGCGGCTTCCTCGTCGATCAGCCAGTGGAATTTATCCTTGGGATCTTTTTTGTAGCCATAAATGGCGATGTTTGTGGTCGGCTTGCCAGATTCACCTTTAATCCGAATCGCTGTGCGCTGTTTTCGGCTCAGATCCCGAAGATACCATTCGTTCATGATATTGAGAAACGGAGCAAATTCGTTGCTGTTCTGGTCGCTGCTGTCCACATTATTCGCAATTGCAATAAACCGGATACCATGCTGACGGAAGAACACCTCCGTATAAAAGCCGGTTTGCAGATAATCACGGCCAATGCGCGACATATCCTTCGCAAGTACGGTGCTGACTCGACCTTCCTCAATATCGTTCATCAGCCGTTTCCATGCAGGCCGGTCAAAATTGCCGCCGGAATAGCCATCGTCTGTATAGTGGACGCAATTCTGGAAACCTTGCTGCTGAGCATAGCTTTCCAGATATTTTTTCTGATTCACAATCGAGTTACTGTCCCCAACCTGTTCATCATCACGGGACAAACGCTCATAAAGAGCTGTGATTTTTCCTTCAGTCTGTTTTACGCTCATGATGCGCTCCTTTCAGACTGACGGCTCATTTGTGGTGATTCCATTATACCACAAGAACCACAAGGATTTACAGCCTCGTTTTGAATCAGTCTTAAAATTTTATCTTCCATCGTTTCTGTTGCTGTTTCACTGCCGTATACTCTCACCCGATAGATAGTGGAACCGATACGGCGGTTTATCATATAAAAGCCCTGCTTTTCCTTTTCATTTCCCATAGGCAATATCCTCCGGCAAGGTTTCAGCTCTGTATTCCTGCTGTGTAACGCTTTTCTTCGCTGTTTTCATGGTTTTGATAGAACTCCCTTCCAACCGCAAAATGCCCTCCGAAAACCCTTGTGCCATCAGGGTTTCGGAGGGGCAAATGGTTACTTTTGCTTGTTTCTGAATTTCCGTACTCTCGCTGCATTCTGCTGACGGCGGGCAGACTCCGCACACTGCTGGGAGCAGTACACCCGCTTCCCGTCAGCCGGAAATTTCTGACCGCAATACTGACAGGTGCGGACAGGCTGGCTTTCCAGTGATGCTTGCAGCTCCGGGTCATTGGGCAAAACTGATTCCCGAAAGTAGCGGCACATAGCACTGTTTGTGTAGCAGATGCCGAACATGGGACAATCGCAGTCCAGCGGCAAGCACCCGTACTCGCTGTCATAGTTGGCGCAAAACCTTGTGACCAGCTTTTTGATGGAGCGTTTCTCTTTTGAAGTCAGCTCCCTGTTTTGGTTTGACATCATTGTTTTCTCCTTTCTTTCATAAAATGTAATCAGAATAATGATTTTCAGATTACCTCCTCACTAATAGGAGAAAACAGCGATGTAAATCGGAACTGTTTTTCAAAAATTAAAAATAAATTATAGACAGCACAAGTTTTTGAGATAAAATAGGAGTCAGAAGGGAGGCGAAGTCATGGACGAAGAACAGAATGATCTGTGGTTGGAAGAAGAAAGCGAAGAAAATTCAGAAGAAGCCTCCTGGGCAGAACCTATCCTTGACTTTGCCGACTGGAACCAGGACGAGGACGCTCCTGTCTGCGATGAAGAACTGGAAGAAGCTCTGGCAGAAGAACGGAACGCTGCTTTGGAAAGTGAGCTGGAGCAGGACGAGCATCCTTTAGAAGCAGAGGATGATATTCCAGAAGATGCCGATTCAGCCGAATCTCCCATCAGCCTGAATACACTCTGGCAGCAGATGGATGAAACAGCTGTGGAGCGCATCAGCTTAGCCGCAAGAACAGAAACAGATTTTTCTGTGGTTATTGGGGAAATGGACCGATTGGATCGCAACCGTGAACGCAGAGAGCGGTATCATGAAAATCTTCGTGGAGATGTACCGCTGGAGTATAAGAAGGCAAACTATGGATTGGTTTTCCCTGAGTGGCTGAATACGCCGGAACAGCAGCTTTTGGGCAAAGGCAGTTTTCTGGACTTGATCTTTGACTGTCCTTATGAGATGCACCAGCTGACTGCTGACCCATTTCTCTCCAAAATTGTGGAACGGCTGAAGGACGAACATAAGGAAGTGCTGTACTTTCTCTCCCTGCGGTTGTACAGCACTGCTAAAGTGGCAGCCATGCGGGGGCAGTCTGACCGAAACATCCGCAAGCTGCGGGATACTTACACACGAAAATTACAGCATCAGCTATATGAACATCTTTTGCGGAAGAACAGCTTGACCTTGCGGGAGAAAGAATTTGTTGCTCTGTATGCTGCAAGCTTAGAGCAGAGCGGAAAGAGTGCGGCGAAGGTCAAGCGAGAAAATAAGACGCCGCCCCGTAAAAAGAGCGGCTTGACAGAATCCGAAAAATGATTTTATACTTGTAATAGGATTATAATATATCAGATTACACATGGAGGTGAAGCCATGCAGAATCTATTTGCACACGCCAGCTCCTATTGGGTGCGGTACAATCAGTATGAGATAAAGACCGGAAAGAATGGCAGACGATATATTATGGCCGCTCCTGCGGCAGAACCGAAAGTTTACGATCCTCTAAAGGATTCCGAAAAACTGGTTGTGGATGCTCTCAATGTCGGGATGCTCTGTATGGGCCGGAAAAGTGAGGCGGTCATTGAGCAGGCTGTGCTGGAATTTGTTCATCAGTATGGGCTGCTGGGGCTGATGACCGCACTGCCTACCACACCGTCCTTTATGGACTATGAGGCAGTTTATCTCCCGAAAAACAGATTTATAAAAGCAGAATCCATGCAGACAGAAGCATATTTGTCTTTATTCTATCCTTTTGAAAAATTAGATGTGGTAAAAGAAGGTATTCAGTCAAGCTGGAACATCAATCAGGACAGAGCGATGATGGCGCTTGCTATGACCTTTGCCGAGCAGCCTATGGCGATGAATATGCAGTTTCAGCGTCAGTATGCGGAACCTTATGAATGGATCGTGCAGCAATTCAAGGATTGGGCATTTACGCTGACCAGCAGCTTTTTGTTTTACCACGACTACGACCAGCTGGATGAGGCATCCAGAAACACCTATCGTATGGGCATGGCTGCTTTTGGCGGAATTGCACCGACTTATCATATCGCTCTGTTTGACAAGCCCGCAGCCACCCCCACGATTGTCTGGGACTTTCATTCGCTTCTAACGGCAATTCAGCTCATGTTCAGCTTTATGCTGACTGATGAGGAAAAACCGCTGCGGCTCTGCGAACACTGCCAGAAAGCTTTTGTCGCCAGCCGAGCCAATAATGTATTTTGCAGCCCACAGTGCAAAAACCAGCATAATGTGTATAAGAATCGGGCAAAGAACCGGGATACAAAGAACGGTCTATAATTTGTCAGATAATTTGCAACTGTTAGCAACAACCAGTTGCTTTATTAGTGGCATATAGGATGATACACTATTTGCAAGGAGGCGATAAGTGTGGAAACAAAAACAGTTATTTATGAACTAAGAACAAAACACGGACTATCCCAGGATGAATTAGCAGAAAAAGTATTTGTTACCAGACAAGCTGTTTCTCGCTGGGAAAATGGAGAAACTGTTCCAAATACAGAAACCTTAAAGTTGTTATCAAATGTGTTTGATGTATCAATAAATACTCTCTTAGGTTCTCCGAGGAAATTATTCTGTCAATGTTGTGGAATGCCGCTTGACGATTCCATCATTAGCAAAGAGTCCAACGGAGAATTTAACGAGGATTATTGCAAATGGTGCTATTCGGAAGGTCAGTTTGCGTATCAGTCAAAAGAGGCATTACTGAATTATCTTGTTGAACATATGCCCAATCCTGATAATTTACAAGACGAGGAAAGACGTATACAGTTTGATTTGTTTCTTTCTCAGTTGAAGCATTGGAAAAAATAAAAAGGGGACGCTTTCGGCAACAGTAATTGCTGAAGCGTCCCTTTCATCTATTTTATCTTATACTTCATGTACCAGTTCATACAGTACGGTTTCCTCCGCCCGGTTATAGATGCTGTTCATGCGGCGCACCCATTCCATCTGGTCTGCCGCTTTCAGGGCTTCTGTGACACCTTCCTGTTTTTTCATAGCAGCTATCATCACTTCCATGCGAGCATTGCAGAGCTTGTCGATTTCTGCCAGGTGATTCCAAAGCTGCCCTTCCATTATGAGATCTGAGTAACGGACAGGATGATGCTCTTTCAAGAAGTTTCGCCGCATTCGGCCATATTTGCCGAGCTGATATTCCTCCTGCTCTGGAAGGTTTATGTTTGGGATAAGATAATCCCCCTCCTGACGGTATGTGCCGCCCATTGCTTCAAAGATAGATTTCATGACGACCTCCTTTGTGTGTTTTGGTTTCGGCAGTTATTGGGATATTTTAACTCCTTTCCTATAACTGCTTTTCAATTCACCACAAATGAGCCGCAGTCATATGTATTAGATGGCAAAAACCACCCTTTACATAGTAACTCTTGGTTGTTTATGGTTCTAAGGTAAGTTTCAGAATATGGCTTGTCATTTTCATCCCGGTAGGCCATAAGGCAGTTTTGCCATTTTCGCACATGGGCCGGTGTGATCTGTGATACCGGTATCTTCCCGAAGAAGGGCAACAGCTTCTTGTCTATGACATACTGTTTCTGGATGAAGGTATGCTCCCGGAGGCGGTGCTTCATATCCTCGTTGTATATCTTTACAAAGTTTTCAAAGGTCATAGATAAATCGGCTTGCTGGGTTTCCAGGAAATTCCGTTCCCACTCTTTCGCTTCTCTCTGCAGCTTGAAGCCCCGTTTCTTTTTTTGCTTCTTGGTTCCGGTGTAATCGGTATAGTAGAATTTACAGTACCAGGATTTTGTCTTTTCATCATAGTATGCTGGCATAAAAATCAGTCCTTTCTTGAAAAATGGGTGCATTTTGCAAGGGACTGTGGTATAATCCAGATGTAGGTGGTATTGCACAGTCCTTGTGTGGTATCATGGCCGCCTCGGTGTTGGCGCACTGGGGCGGTTTTGTAATTTGTGGTTGAAAATTTCCCACCAATGGCATATAATATACTTAACAAGAGGGCCGTTGGTCAGCGCACACCTGACCGCCGGCAAAATAGGTTTTACTGAAAGTAGCGCCTTATCTTACCAGGACGAGGGCGCTACTTTTTGCGTGTAAAATAAATAACAAGAGTTATCACAGCGCAAAGCATAATTACAAACTGGAATAAATCGGAGTATGTAACCATAAGCACCAGCCCCCTTTCGCATAGCGTCCGGCGGCTGACATAACGCCCCAACGGCCCCCTGGGTAAGTATATTATATTGTCATGGAGCGGAAAATTTCGCTGTAGGATTGACGGCCCAGTTCTGGACAGTCTAACAAACCGGCTCATTTTTGAGCGGATTGAAAATAGTTTTTTCCATATCTGGAAGAAAGCTATTGGTTACTCAATTTTGAGTAGCTAACTGGCGGCTGATTTTTCGGCTACGAGATTAAGCCTCTCTAGCAGCGTGTCCGCATGGCTGCGGTTCGTCTTGCTGACGAGTTAATCATCCGGCTTTTTCTGATATTCGGGTACTTTAGTAAGAGTTTCTATAGCCTCTAATACTCTTGCTATTTGTTCATCAGCTTTCTTTCGCCCTTTCTCATTCAGGAGTGCGTAAAATTTAGCAAATATCTCTCCGATTTTTTTTAATTCTCTTTCCTCATAATCGGCCTTAAATTTAATCTCTTGCGGACTTAGTTTTATGCCACGTTCTAATTTGAGTAATATTCCTTTATATTCTAATTCGTCAAAATGTTCATAGTTATAAATCCCGTCATTGGTTCGGAGCTTTAATTCCGGTTCTTCTTGGTCGCTGTGATTTAGCCTTGGCATTGTAAAACGGGCAGGTGGCTTTTCCATTTCTATGTCACCCGAAAATCTTGCGCTGTTTTGATACGCTTCAGAAGTTATATTGGGCAATTCATAACTATCATCCAATAATATATATAGCGCAATATCAAAAGCCTTTGCTATTTTTTTTATCTGCGCTATTCGAGGTTGTCGATTTCCGTTTTCCCAATAATTTACTGCTGACTGGGAAGCACCTATTTTATCAGCAAATTCCTTTTGAGATAAGCCAGTATCATTTCTTAGTTTATACAATTTTTCTGCGATTGTCATGGGTAATCCCTCCATATACCCATTTTACCAATTTTGAAATGATGTGTAAATACAACCACGTTTGTTATTGACATATTATCACAAACGTGGTAGAATGTCAATATCAACCACAAATGTGATTTTTTGAAAGGAGGATAAAAGGTGAGGTTGAGCAAGGAGAAAATAGATTTGGCTATGGCAAGAGAAAAACTGACAGTTACAGAACTTGCAAAGAGATACGGCGTCAGCAGGTCACGCATGAATTTTATTCTGAATTGCCGGGAAGTGACAACGGTGTGTGCTGGCCGCATGGCGGATTCTTTAAAAGTTGATGTATCAGACATTTTGGAGGAGGTGTAAATATGCGGTATCGTATTGAATACGCCGGAAAGCGGCATTGTGATTTTGCCAATAATAGGCCGGAACTGCTGGAGAAGTTGCGTTTCCTCACTGATGAGGTGGAGGACATTCGGAAGATTTATAAGTCAGGCGCAACGGATTCTGTTTTCGAGGCATACAAGCCATACCTGAACCGGGCGGGAAGGAGCTGAAAGCATGTCAAAGCAAATTCTAAATGTCAAGGACGTTATGGCAGCCCTAGAGGTCAGCGAGAGCAAGGCATACGGCATTATTAAGCAGCTCAACGGAGAACTGGCGGAAAAAGGTTACATAACCATTCCGGGCAAGGTCAGCAAAGTATATTTTGAGGAAAAGCTCTATGGCGTACACATCGCCGAGTAAAGAAGAACTTCTTTCCAGTATTCGGCCAGATATGAAGCTGACCTGGAACTTCTTTAAGCGGATATATGGTTATGAAATATCATGGCCGGGGTTCGCCGATCAGGCTATAGCAACGTTAGAGGCAAATGGGTGCAGCCGAGCAAGGGGCTATTATGAAGCCTGGGTAAGTAAATATGAGGCGGAGCGTGACGCTGAAATGAAGAAAGTTGCCGCCTGGTATGCGGAAGAATGTAAACGACAATGGGAGAAAAGACAGAAAGAAGGTGAGCGAACACGAGCGAAGCAGCAACAAACACAGTGGCAGCAGAGCAGCCGGGAACGGTGGGCGGAGATGTCGGAGGCGCTGGGCTATCAATCGATAACAAAGGAAAAGTAAAACAGACTATTGGTAATATGATTGCAGCCCTCCACTATGACCGATCCACAAAAGAAATGTTCCGATATAATGAAATGACGGACAAGGTGGAAGTGACTGGAGCATGGTGGAAACGTTCCTCTATCAGCCTTTCGGACAATGATGTGAACAATATCCGGCTTTACCTGGAGCAAAATTATGGCCTGTCACACGAAAAGAATATTCCCAGGGCCATTGATATTATCGCCCACCAGCGTTCTTATCATCCGGTTCGGGAGTTTCTCAATAACTTGCACTGGGACGGCGGCGAGTATATCAAAAATATCTTGCCTAAATATTTAGGAGCAGAGAAAAGCCCTTATGTGGAAACGGCGCTAAAAATCACAATGCTGGGGGCCATTAAAAGGGTATATGAGCCGGGAACAAAGTTTGACCTTATGCTATGTCTTGTGGAAGACCAGCAGGGAGGCGGTAAGTCCACGATAGCCCGTTTCTTAGCAATAAAGGATGAATGGTTCTCGGATGATGTGAAAAATCTGGATGATGAAAACATTTATAGAAAGCTGCAGGGACATTGGATTATGGAGTTTTCCGAAATGCTGGCAACATCCAACACGAAGACGGTAGAGGCGATTAAGTCATTCTTGACCCGACAAAAGGACACTTACAAAGTTCCTTATGAAAAATATCCCCATGATATTCCCCGGCAATGTGTATTCATTGGTACGACCAATAATCTTTCCTTTCTTCCAGATGATAAGACAGGAAACAGGCGTTTCATTCCGGTTTTATGTAACAGCGACCGGGCAGAGGTTCATCCACTGGAAGATGAGGAAGAAACAAGGGCCTACATACTCAATGCATGGGCGGAGGCTATGGAGATTTACCGCTCGGGTCAGTATTCGCTAGACTTCCCCAAAGAACTGCAAGGGGAATGGAGCAGTATCCGGCAGCAGTTTACTCCGGAAGACCCGAAAATCGGCATTATTCAAGACTGGCTGGACAATTGTAAATATGATTCCGTATGTTCGCTGATGATTTATAAAGAGGCATTAGGGAATACGTATCGGGAGCCTAATCCAAAGGAATTGCGGGAGATAAATTCCATTATGAATAAGTCTGTATCAGGTTGGAAGAAACATCCTACCAGCAATCAGCAGGTTAGGATACCAGGGTATGGAAGGCAAAGAGCCTGGAACAGATGTGTCAACAGTGAAGCGTCAACGAGGGATTTTACTCCAATAGGGGAAGACTTTTCACAGCTGGATTTACCATTTTCCTGACATTGTTGACATTTCTGTTGACAGTATTGTTGACAGAAAAATGTAGTAAATACAAGGCTTTATTACTATTTGTCAACAGTCAACAATCAATAATAAAGAAAAAAGAAATATTAGATAAGGGGGGGGGGGGAAATATATAAGAAAAGTTTTCCTGCGAATTTTTCGTTGACTTTGGGGACGGGCATTGAAAGGAGAAAACAGAATGAAAAAAGAAGAATTACAGAGAGCCGATGAAAAGAATTTCAAGGAGTATGTGCGGGAAGAAATGCGCTATATCCATATTCTGATGAATGATTTTGGATTAGAACGCAGAGAAGCCATTGAGTTTATGAAGTACCTGGAGATTAAAGAGATTGAGCAGGTACTTTCAGGAGAAGGCGAGTTCCCTGGCATTAGTGAATCGTTGTCAGTTTTGGCTGATTTGACCGACTGTATCGGCACAACGGGAAAGAACCGTTACTTCTGCATAGCTGGGGAAGTCATGCAGTATCATCCGTAAAGAAAAATGCCCTTACCAGTGCGCCAACACTGGCAGGGCGGGTATAGCCGGAGCTACACAATAAAACCACTTACATAGTAGCATACTTTCCGGCGGAAAGGAAGAAATAAAATGACTAATTATAAAGATTGCAAATATCCTAATCTGTTAGAGCTGGACTGGTATTTCCAATTACATTATTTTGCCGATGTTACCAGAGAACTAATGGAGGCGGTATTCCGTGGAGAAGAAGATTTGACACAGCAGGAATTTTCCCGAATTGCAATATATGCTGGCCTGCCGTTAAAGGTTTTGACATGCCACAAGAAGATTGTGCTGTCCCGTGACAGGTGGAAGCATCGCCAGATGATGAATGAGCTGAACGATATGCTGTATGAAATATGGGAACTTCAAAAAAGGGGAAGTGAACATGCTGACTGGTATATGCGCAAATACAGCTCTTCTGGAAGAGATGATTTTGTGAATATGAAATTGGCTTTCTATGATGGCCGAGAGGTTACATATTCCCATTATTTGGGAGTGAAGCACAGGATGGAAGATACGATATGTTTTGCAAAAGGGGAATTTAGGAAAAAACCGAGAGGATTAGGAGAGAGGTAAGCAGGGAAGGAGGGCATTATGAACGATATTAGAAAGGCTATAAGCCAGGACGAAACCATGAGAGCAATTTATCAGGAGCTTGATGAAATGACTTTACCGGAACTGCTGCACTTGTGGCCGATTTGGAAAGAGGAAATGTATAGGCTTGGCATAAAAGAGCCTGCGAGGGCGTTAATGGCTAGGCTTATGCAGTATTGTATAAAGCAGAAAGAGGTGGAACAATGCGGCTTGCTTCAGATGTAATTAACCAGATAAAGAAACAGCGGAGCGCCTGGAGGGTAGCGGCGATAGTCAGCATAGTTTTGAATATAATCCAGTATATCCGCAGTAAATAGCTTTTATGGGCCGGGGAACGGTGCGCCAACACCCGCCCCCGGCGGCATAAAGGCCAAACAAATAGAAACGTGAAAATAACAGCAAAGGGCTGGCAGAAAGGGGGAATATGGGCTATAATATGTCTGTAAAGGTTAAAATCAGCTATGAGAAGCCGCAGGAGCTTCAGGCGGTGCTTAAACTGCTCCGTCCTGTGATGAAGTCCTATAAGGCTGATAAGGGCAAGAATGGGCCATATAAACGGGCCTATGTGGAGATAGAACCAGTGTGCAAAAAGTCATAAATATGGCGTTGATTTAGGCAAAGCTGGGGTAATGGGGGAGTTCATAGATATAAAATATATGATTGCGCTATCCCCTCAAATTTGATATAATGAAACCAGGCAAAAGAATATTGCATAGTACCCCGGACGGCCAGCAGAGCCGGACGGAAGCCATATAAAGGCGTGGGAATGACTTACAGACAGAAGTGTCTAAAAGTTTTCCTGCGCCTTTTCTTTTTGCTTAGAATAGCCTACTATGGCGTAAAAAATAGGAGAAATTTATATGAATACAGAAAACATGAGCATGGAGCAGAATGGAACCGCTACCCAGGCGGAAGTAACAGGGGGACAGAGAACTTTTACCCAGGATGATGTAAACCGGATTGTGCAGGACAGATTGGCAAAAGACCGGGCGAAAACATCCGAGGAAGTCAATAAAAGGGAGCAGGAACTTGCGGCTCGTGAGTTCCGTTTGAATAGCCGTCAGAAGCTGATTGACAGGGGCTATCCTGAAAGCATTATGGAGGCGCTTAATTGCAGCAGTGAGGAAGCGTTCGACAATGCGCTGAACGCATTAGACAGCCTTTTGAAAGAGAGGGGTTCCACCCTGGAAGATATGAAAGCCAGACAGAACGCCGCCAGGTTTACGGCCCCGGTGGGCAGACATTCCCAGGGCGGCCCTGACCGTATTCGAGAGGCCATGAAATTACAAGGAGTATAATTTATGGCAATCAATTTGACTACAGTATTTAAGCCCTATGTGGACGAAATGTTTACCACAGAGAGCAAAAAGTCCCTTTTAACAAATCAGGATTTTGACTGGACAGGCGCACATACAGTCAAGGTGTATAAGATTGGCACTAGTGCAATGAATGACTACAGCAGAAATCCGGCAGAGGGCTTTACCGGTTCCAGGTATGGAAAGATTAAAGACCTGGACGCAACAACAGAGGAATTTACTTTAACGAAAGACCGTTCCTTTACTTTTGCTATTGATAAGCTGGACGAGGACGAAACGGCGCAGCAGCTTGAGGCGGCCTCTGCACTGGCAAGGCAGCAGCGGGAGGTTGTTATCCCGGAAGTGGATTCCTATGTGTATAATGTCATGGCAACAGGTGCCGGAACAAAGCCTACAGCGGTAACACTGGATGAAACGAACATCTATACGGAGATTTTAAAGGCAACAGAAGTCCTGGACGATGCAGAGGCCCCGGAGAGCGACCGGGTACTTGTGGTATCTCCTGCCGTCTATCTGATGATGAAGCGGTGTAAGGATATTACAATGGAAACCGAGGTTGGGAACGATATGCGCTTAAAGGGCGTAATCTCCAATGTTGACGGTGCGGCAGTTGTCCGTATTCCTTCCGCTAGGCTCCCGGAGGGCTTTGGCTTCATGCTATGCCATCCCTGTGCGTGTGTGGCTCCCACAAAGCTGGAGGATTATAAAATCCATGCAGACCCGCCGGGAATTAGCGGTTCACTGGTAGAGGGCCGTATTTGTTATGACGCTTTTATTCTGGATAATAAGAAAAAGGCGATTTATTATCAGGCGCATACTGAAAAGACAGAGTAGTAACCGTAAGACAGCAGGCCCCTTGTTTTCGTAATGATTGCAGGGGGTCTGTTTTTATGTGGGAGGTATGTATGAGAACCAGAGATATGAAGCTATTGCATTATGGTATCAGTGCAGCGGAAAAAGATAGGCTTATGGAGTTGGCAAAGCAGGAGGAAAATGCGGCTTTAGTAAAAGTATCAGCGGAAGAAAGCAATCAGGGCCTATCAGATGTTCTGTTTATCTCATTGACAACAGGGAAAGGTTATCGCCAGGTTGACAGGGAAGCATATATACCGGCCCAGGAAGATGATTTTTACGCATACCGGCGCAGGGCGTTATATATTTTCAAATTACTGTTAAAGGGCCGAGAAGCAGAAAGAACTGGGAGTGCGTAATATGGGCGGTTGGGGAAGTGGAGGGCATAATAAGACGCATAGACAGGTAGAGAAACAGCGCTTACATCGAGTAGATAGCTTTGCAGTATATAATAATTTGAGATATGATAAATATACCTGTTATAAGAATAAAGTGGATATTCGTGGAGGCTGTACTATTATACGCTATTATCCGCAGAGCAAAGAGGCGGAAATCTTGGAAAATGGCGTATATTATCCTTTAGGGCTTTCCAGAGTACTCAATATTGACGGACATTCTCAGAGGCTTTATTTTCTCTGCCCCTGCTGTGAGAGGCGTGTGCGCTATCTGTACCGGAATAAGAACGGCTTTTATATGTGCCGGAAATGTGCAGGATTAAATTATAGGTCGCAGCAGGTCAGCGGCATGGCAGAAATGCGGCTCAAAATGGAGCGTATTGTGGAGCAAAAGCTAGGGGGCTATGGCTGGTATCAAGATTATGATTGCATAGCAGATGTACCGGCTCCAGCAAAGCCGCCTTATATGAGGTGGAGCAAATATGAAGCCCTGGTTGTGGAGTTGAAGAAACTGCAAAGCGATTACTATACTGCCTTTTATCAGCAGATTGCCGGAACGTCTTTAGGCCGGAGGTTCCTTCTTGATTATGGTTGGGATATGGAGGAATAAGCGGTACTAAAATGGTACTAAGAAATTGTGAAAACAAAAAATATAAGAGGAAAACAGGGGAAAAAGCCCATAAAATCAAGGAAAAATGGCTGGTATCGGCAGGAAAAAGATACCCTGACTTGAGTTTGAATAATTTGCAAAGTCGTAAAAACACCGTATTTATGAGGATTTGCGGACTTTCAAGAGGTCTTTTGATAACAAATTGATAACAGTTATATGAGAGCGATTATTCTCACTATCCAGTGGTTTGTGGGTAAGAGAATAAAAGAAATTGGCTTTCTGATATAACAATCCATATGAAAATGCCCTTAGCTGTGGGTAATACGGCTAAGGGCATTTTTTTCGTCTTATTGGTCTTTTTTGAGGCGGTCTTTGAAATGTTCCAGTAGGGCGTCGCTCAATTCCTTTGAAGGGACTTTTGCCCAATGCTGTGTGGTATCAAACTTTGGATAATAGTAACGCCAACGGTCATATTCCACTTTGCTGATTTCCTCGGCGTTGTGTTTATCTGCTTGTTCTTTCCAAGCATAGAGCATTTTGAGTAACTCATAAGCCTGCTTGCCTTTGTCCTTGTTGACCTTTAGGCAGACCTCTCCGTCTGTTTCGCTGACGGTCAACCCGTAAATATCTTCAAGGGCAAATAAGGTGTGCATAAGACCGATATAGCTGTCAATATCAGGAACATTAAGAGCCTGCGGAGAAACATCAAGTGCGTGTGCCAGTGCAGCGGTAAGTTCTGCTTTAGGCTTACGTGAGCCTGTTTCATATTGAGCCAGACGGACATCGGCACTTCGTTCGGGAAAACCGACAGCCGTTCCAAGATATTTTTGCGTCATGCCGCGCAAAAGCCTAAAAAAATGTATTCTTTCGCCGATAGCCATAGTGTTTACACTCCTCGCTTATGTACTTTTAAAAAGTATAGCATATATGTTTAGGAATTGTCAAGATAAAATGAAACAAAAATATTTAATGTTTTCTCGTAAACCTCTAGACTTAACTTATAATATTTAGTATAATTGGAATTACTAAGCTGATATGTTTAGAAAGCTGAATGACCGTCCGAATAAGATATTCCGCCAAGACCTTTTGAGTTATTCAAGAGCGAGCGAGATAACGCCGCTGAAATGGGGGCAGGAACGATATTCGGGGAAACGGCGATATTACAAATTTTAGAAAGGACTGATGCGATGGAAAACAAATTTATCCGTGTAGATGATGTGGCACGGGAATTAAGCGTATCAAAGCCTTATGCCTATAAGATTATTAGAAAGTTGAACGAAGAATTAAAGGCACAGGGCTTTATTACGATTGCGGGGCGTGTAAACCGCCAGTATTTTTATGAAAGGCTTTACGGAACAAGAAAGGAGAATGAGTAATGCCAGTATTCAAAAATGAGGATAACGGCACATGGTATGTAATGGCAAGATATGTGAACTGGAAAGGCGAGCGTAAACAGAAATGCAAGCGGGGATTTGCCACAAAGAAAGAAGCGCAGGAATGGGAGCGAATGTTTCAATTATAGACTTCTTCTGATCTTGATATGAGTTTTGAAGCCTTTACAGAATTGTATATCAAGGACGTAAAAAATCGTCTAAAGGAAAACACTTGGCTGACAAAAGAGCATATCATTCGCACAAAGTTACTTCCATATTTCGGCAAGCTAAAAATCAGTGAGATTTCCACAAAGGAAATTATCACTTGGCAAAATGAAATGCTTGCCTATCGTGACGAGAAGAAAAAGCCGTATTCACAAACTTATTTGAAAACATTACACAATCAAGAGTTACTATGTAAAGGGTGGTTTCTGCCATCTAATACATATGACTGCGGCTCATTTGTGGTGAATTGAAAAGCAGTTATAGGAAAGGAGTTAAAATATCCTAATAACTGCCGAAACCAAAACACACAAAGGAGGTCGTCATGAAATCTATCTTTGAAGAAATAGGCGGCATATACCGTCAGGAGGGGGATTATCTTATCCCAAACATAAAACTTCCAGAGCAGGAGGAGTATCAGCTCGGCAAATATGGCCGAATGCGGCGAAACTTTTTGAAAGAGCATCATCCTGTCCGTTACTCGGATCTCATAGTGGAAGGACAGCTCTGGAATCACCTGGCCGAGATCGACAAGCTCTGCAATGCCCGTATGGAAGTGATGATAGCTGCTATGAAAAAACAGGAAGGCGTCACAGAAGCCCTGAAAGCGGCAGACCAGATGGAATGGGTGCGCCGCATGAACAGCATCCATAATCGGGCAGAAGAAATCGTGCTGTATGAACTGGTATATGAAGTATAACATAAAATAGACAGAGGGGACGCTTTTGGCAGCAATCAGCTGCGGCAAGCGCCCCCCTTTTTTATTATTTCTCGTCTCTATCCCGGTTCTTTGCCCGATTCTTATACACATTATGTTGGTTTTTACACTGTGGGCTGCAAAATACATTATTGGCTCGGCTGGCGACAAAAGCCTTCTGGCAGTGTTCGCAGAGCCGCAGCGGTTTTTCCTCATCAGTCAGCATAAAGCTGAACATGAGCTGAATCGCCGTTAGAAGCGAGTGAAAGTCCCAGACAATCGTGGGGCTGGTTACGGGCTTGTCAAACAGGGCAATATGATAAGTCGGTGCAATTCCTCCAAAAGCAGCCATGCCCATACGATAGGTGTTTCTGGATGCCTCATCCAGCTGATCGTAGTCGTGGTAAAACAAAAAGCTGCTGGTCAGCGTAAATGCCCAATCCTTGAATTGCTGCATGATCCATTCATACGGTTCCGCATACTGACGCTGAAACTGCATATTCATCGCCATAGGCTGCTCGGCAAAGGTCATAGCAAGCGCCATCATCGCTCTGTCCTGATTGATGTTCCAGCTTGACTGAATGCCTTCTTTTACCACATCTAATTTTTCAAAAGGATAGAATAAAGACAAAAATGCTTCTGTCTGCATGGATTCTGCTTTTATAAATCTGTTTTTCGGGAGATAAACTGCCTCATAGTCCATAAAGGACGGTGTGGTAGGCAGTGCGGTCATCAGCCCCAGCAGCCCATACTGATGAACAAATTCCAGTACAGCCTGCTCAATGACCGCCTCACTTTTCCGGCCCATACAGAGCATCCCGACATTGAGAGCATCCACAACCAGTTTTTCGGAATCCTTTAGAGGATCATAAACTTTCGGTTCTGCCGCAGGAGCGGCCATGATATATCGTCTGCCATTCTTTCCGGTCTTTATCTCATACTGATTGTACCGCACCCAATAGGAGCTGGCGTGTGCAAATAGATTCTGCATGGCTTCACCTCCATGTGTAATCTGATATATTATAATCCTATTACAAGTATAAAATCAATTTTCGGATTCTGTCAAGCCGCTCTTTTTACGGGGCGGCGTTTTATTTTCTCGCTTGACCTTCGCCGCACTCTTTCCGCTCTGCTCTAAACTTGCAGCATACAGAGCAACAAATTCTTTCTCCCGCAAGGTCAAGCTGTTCTTCCGCAAAAGATGTTCATATAGCTGATGCTGTAATTTCCGTGTGTAAGTATCCCACAGCTTGCGGATATTTCGATCAGATTGCCCCCGCATGGCTGCCACTTTAGCAGTGCTGTACAACCGCAGGGAGAGAAAGTACAGCACTTCCTTATGTTCGTCCTTCAGCCGTTCCACAATTTTGGAGAGAAATGGGTCAGCAGTCAGCTGGTGCATCTCATAAGGACAGTCAAAGATCAAGTCCAGAAAACTGCCTTTGCCCAAAAGCTGCTGTTCCGGCGTATTCAGCCACTCAGGGAAAACCAATCCATAGTTTGCCTTCTTATACTCCAGCGGTACATCTCCACGAAGATTTTCGTGATACCGCTCTCTGCGTTCACGGTTGCGATCCAATCGGTCCATTTCCCCAATAACCACAGAAAAATCTGTTTCTGTTCTTGCGGCTAAGCTGATGCGCTCCACAGCTGTTTCATCCATCTGCTGCCAGAGTGTATTCAGGCTGATGGGAGATTCGGCTGAATCGGCATCTTCTGGAATATCATCCTCTGCTTCTAAAGGATGCTCGTCCTGCTCCAGCTCACTTTCCAAAGCAGCGTTCCGTTCTTCTGCCAGAGCTTCTTCCAGTTCTTCATCGCAGACAGGAGCGTCCTCGTCCTGGTTCCAGTCGGCAAAGTCAAGGATAGGTTCTGCCCAGGAGGCTTCTTCTGAATTTTCTTCGCTTTCTTCTTCCAACCACAGATCATTCTGTTCTTCGTCCATGACTTCGCCTCCCTTCTGACTCCTATTTTATCTCAAAAACTTGTGCTGTCTATAATTTATTTTTAATTTTTGAAAAACAGTTCCGATTTACATCGCTGTTTTCTCCTATTAGTGAGGAGGTAATCTGAAAATCATTATTCTGATTACATTTTATGAAAGAAAGGAGAAAACAATGATGTCAAACCAAAACAGGGAGCTGACTTCAAAAGAGAAACGCTCCATCAAAAAGCTGGTCACAAGGTTTTGCGCCAACTATGACAGCGAGTACGGGTGCTTGCCGCTGGACTGCGATTGTCCCATGTTCGGCATCTGCTACACAAACAGTGCTATGTGCCGCTACTTTCGGGAATCAGTTTTGCCCAATGACCCGGAGCTGCAAGCATCACTGGAAAGCCAGCCTGTCCGCACCTGTCAGTATTGCGGTCAGAAATTTCCGGCTGACGGGAAGCGGGTGTACTGCTCCCAGCAGTGTGCGGAGTCTGCCCGCCGTCAGCAGAATGCAGCGAGAGTA
Source organism: Eubacteriaceae bacterium Marseille-Q4139 (assembly GCA_018223415.1). NCBI lineage: Bacteria > Bacillati > Bacillota > Clostridia > Eubacteriales > Eubacteriaceae > Eubacteriaceae bacterium Marseille-Q4139. The sequence goes on from JAGTTQ010000001.1 coordinate 2,718,972, forward strand.
CGGAAATTCAGAAACAAGCAAAAGTAACCATTTGCCCCTCCGAAACCCTGATGGCACAAGGGTTTTCGGAGGGCATTTTGCGGTTGGAAGGGAGTTCTATCAAAACCATGAAAACAGCGAAGAAAAGCGTTACACAGCAGGAATACAGAGCTGAAACCTTGCCGGAGGATATTGCCTATGGGAAATGAAAAGGAAAAGCAGGGCTTTTATATGATAAACCGCCGTATCGGTTCCACTATCTATCGGGTGAGAGTATACGGCAGTGAAACAGCAACAGAAACGATGGAAGATAAAATTTTAAGACTGATTCAAAACGAGGCTGCAAATCCTTGTGGTTCTTGTGGTATAATGGAATCACCACAAATGAGCCGTCAGTCTGAAAGGAGCGCATCATGAGCGTAAAACAGACTGAAGGAAAAATCACAGCTCTTTATGAGCGTTTGTCCCGTGACGATGAACAGGTTGGGGACAGTAACTCGATTGTGAATCAGAAAAAATATCTGGAAAGCTATGCTCAGCAGCAAGGTTTCCAGAATTGCGTCCACTATACGGACGATGGCTATTCCGGCGGCAATTTTGACCGGCCTGCATGGAAACGGCTGATGAATGATATTGAGGAAGGTCGAGTCAGCACCGTACTTGCGAAGGATATGTCACGCATTGGCCGTGATTATCTGCAAACCGGCTTTTATACGGAGGTGTTCTTCCGTCAGCATGGTATCCGGTTTATTGCAATTGCGAATAATGTGGACAGCAGCGACCAGAACAGCAACGAATTTGCTCCGTTTCTCAATATCATGAATGAATGGTATCTTCGGGATCTGAGCCGAAAGCAGCGCACAGCGATTCGGATTAAAGGTGAATCCGGTAAGCCGACCACAAACATCGCCATTTATGGCTACAAAAAAGATCCCAAGGATAAATTCCACTGGCTGATCGACGAGGAAGCCGCAGAGGTTGTACGCAGGATATTCCGCATGAATGCAGAAGGAATCGGTCCTTATGAAATTGCACGGATTTTGTATGAGGACAAGGTGGAAACTCCTGCTGTCTATTTGGGGAAGAAAGGGATCGGCTTTTGGAAAAGCAAAGAAGATTTTCCCAACCCCTATAATTGGAGCGGTTATATGGTGGGTCAGATTCTGTCTAAGCCGGAGTATATCGGGCATACTGTAAATTTCCGTTCTCATAAAGAATCCTATAAAGATAAAGGCAGTGTCCGTAATCCGCAGGAGGAATGGCTGATTTTTGAAAACACCCATGAAGCGATTATTGACAAAGAGACATGGGAACTGGTACAGAAGCTGCGGAAAACACCCAGACGCAAGGATACCCTTGGAGAAGCAAATCCACTGACAGGACTTGTGTTCTGCGCTGATTGTGGGGCGAAAATGTATAACCACCGATTCCAAGGTGATTTGGAAAACGGAAATTACCCCTATGATGCTTACGAATGCTCAGCGTATAAACTGGCTTTCAGAAACAGAGTGGATGTATGCTGCAGTCACTATATTTCAACCAAAGCCATTCGGACTTTGCTCCTGGAAACAATACAGGCAGCCAGCACCTATGCCATCACCAACCAGAAAGAATTTCTGGAAAAGGTGAGAGCAGCATCGGCACTCCGCCAGAAAGAAGCTGTAAAAGATACGAAACGGAAGCTCAATAAGAACCGGAAACGGGCAGATGAGCTGGATGTCATCATCAAAAAGCTCTACGAGTCTTTTGCGGTTGGGCGAATTTCAGATCAACGCTTTGATAGTCTGCTGGCGGAGTATGAAGCAGAACAAAAAAATTTGCGCTCGGAGATTGCAGAGTTTGAAAAACAAGTAGCGGCCTTTGAAGAAAGTACCGCAAATGCCGAACAATTCCTTGCACTGGCGAAAAAGTACACGGACTTTTCCGAATTGACGACGCCGATGATCAACGAGTTTGTAGACAAAATCCTTGTTCATGCCCCGGAAAAGGTGGATGGGGATCGAGTGCAGGAAGTGGAGATCTATCTAAACTTTATTGGATACTTTGCGGCACCTGTGCCGGAACTGACACCGGAGGAAGAAAAGCGGCAGGAATACCTGCGTAAGCATCGTATGCAAAGCAGAGAACGGTACAAAGCACTGAAGGATGGCACCCGGAAAGTAGGTGAACCGTTTCAGATTGTGTGTAAGTGCTGCGGGAAGACCTTTGAATCAAAAATGTCCAATGCGATGTTCTGCGATCAAAATTGTCGCTCTAAATATTACCGGCAGGAAGCGGCGAAAAAAAGAAAACGAGAATGCACTTGTGGAAACTGCGGAACTGTCTTTATTACAGACAGAAACGGCGTGAAGTACTGCTGTGAGGATTGCATGAAAGAAGCAGCCTATAAAAGACAGAAGGAGCGCAGAGCGGCGAAGAAAAACGAACAGAAAAGTATAGAAGCATCCGCCATTAAAGAGTCGGATCAAAAAGGGAAAACAGCATAAGGATCAGCACCGAGGCGGCTTGTGAGAATAAAATCTCATAAGCCGCCTTTTTTGCATTTTCAGCCGGATATGGCAGAAAGGGAAAATCTATGACGGAACACGAAAAGAAGTTATTACAGGATAAGCACCGTTTAGAGGAAGCTCAGGCACGGGATCGAGTGAAAGAACGTAAAGCCCGAACACGTAGGCTCATCCAGGAAGGGGCGATTTTAGAGAAAGCTTTGCCGCAGGTGCAGAGGATGACTTTGGAGCAGCTGGAGGATTTTCTATGGGAAGTATTCAAATCAGTTCGATGAGCTGGGAGCGTTCCGGGAAACCGGGGCGCTTCTCTTTTTTCCCGAAGGGCGCACTTACTCACCACCCCGAAGGGGCGGTGGTATTTCCTGCGGAAATCGTGCGCTCTCCGAGGGGGATTGCGGCGTCTGCGGACGCCGCTGGACAAGGCTGCATTTCTGTCAAACTGCCAGCCTTGTCCATGCAGTCGGTAAGGGGGGTCCATTTTGTAAGCCCCCTATTTATGGGGTGGTATATTGCCACCCCATCTCGCCGCCTGCCTGTGTCAACCTGCCACCGGCAGCTTGACACAGGTACAGGGGTGTAACGAATCGTTCCACCCCTGCTGGAGGTACGTCGCATTTCACGACGTACCTGTTGGAATCAGGTGCGGAAGAAGGGCTACTGCATTTCACAGTAACCCTTCGGAAAGGATGGTAGACAATGGCAATTTATCATTTAGAGGCCAAAATGGTCAGCCGTGGAGCCGGACGCTCTGCCGTGGCTGCTGCGGCCTATCTGAGCTGCCCTCGGTTGCTCAATGAGTACGACGGAGTGCAGCATGACTACACCCGCAAACAGGGACTTGTGTGGCAGCAGGTTTTTCTGCCGGTTGCCGCTCCCACAGAATGGCAGAATCGAGAAATATTGTGGAATGCTGTGGAGGAAAACGAAAAAACAAAGGACAGCCGCCTGGCCCGTGAATTTGTGGTTGCGCTGCCGATTGAGCTGAGTAAAGCACAGTGGGAAAGGTTGCTGTCCGATTTTGTTTCTGATACCTTTGTATCTGATGGGATGTGTGCGGATGTGGCGATTCATGATCCATACCCTCCCGGTCACAATCCCCACGCTCACATCCTGCTGACGGTGCGCCCGCTGGATGAAAAGGGAAAATGGCAGTACAAGACCGAGAAAGAATATCTCTGTGTCAAGAACGGCAAGGAACAGGGCTTCACTGCCGCTGAGTTTAAACAGGCACAGGCCGATGGATGGGAAAAGCAGTACCAGTACAAGGTGGGCAAAAAGAAGGTGTATATGGTCCCTTCATCAGCACAGGCGCAGGGCTATGAAAGGGTGTCCAAGTACCCCAAAAGCACCAAATACGGCAGACAAAATCCAATTTCTGAGCGTTGGAACAGCGAAGAGCAACTCGTCTTTTGGCGTAAGGCATGGGCAGATGTAACCAATCTTCATTTGGAGCGTGCTGGACAGGAAGAACGCATCGACCATCGCAGTCATGCAGAACGGGGGTTTGATATACAGCCTACCATTCATGAGGGTGTAATTGCAAGAGCACTGGAGAAAAAGGGGATCGTCTCTGATCGCTGTGAGCTGAACCGTCAGATCAAGGCGGACAATGCCCTGCTGCGGGAGTTAAAAGCGCAGATGAAGAAGATGGCACAGGCTGTCAAAAACAGTTTGCCTGCTATTGCAGAAGCTATGGAAACATTGCGTGCCAATATGATCGTATTTCGGTATCAGCTCCGTCATATCAGCCGGGGTAAGTACAAACTGAGTCAATATCTGGATGCTGCAAAGCCTACCTTTGCGGAGTATCTGGCGTTAGTGCAGAAAATCAAAACTGCTGCAAAGGAACGAAAAACCATGCTGACAGAGAAGAAAGAAATTCCTTTCTGGAATGCCTCAAAGCATAAGGAGATATCTGCTAAAATTGCAAAGCTGAACGAGGATATTGAGGAACTGAAATCCGAAAAGGCTGTACTGCTTAATCAGCTGAACTGTGCGGATGATAGTGAAATTTCTGCTATCAAAAAGGACATTGCTGACGCAGAAGCCAGTCTTTCCAAGTTGGAACAGCAGGAAGAAAAGTATTCCTCTGAACTTGAAACTGCCCTTAGTGAATATGCAGATCTCAAAGAGCAGAGTGCAGACTTTGAACCTGTTGAACTGTATGCACAGAGAATGGCGATGCGTTCGGAGAAGTCTGCCTCCGCATCTAACCGGATTCAGTCTGCTTATGGCGAAAAGTATGATCCTCTGCTGATGTTCGATAGTCAGAGAGACATAGCTAAGCTACTCCAAGATGATGCAGAAAATCGTGTTTACCAGCAAGAGATGGAACAGCGAAAACGGCAGGAACAAAAAGAAAAGCCCAGACATGGTGATCCGGAGCGATAACGCACTGATTTACAAGAAATTGCTTGAAGGACGAACAAAGGAGCCGTTGCAAAATAGATGAGTAATCATCTATGGAGCAGCGGCTCCTTTTTTATGCCCTGAAAACAGAAAACGGACCCTGAAGAGCCCGTAATCCATGGTATAATAAGATATGACCAGTAAATTAAAATACCATAAAAATTATACCGAATTCGGTGAGCCTTATCAACTGGTTTTGCCATTAAATTTGGAAGGTTTGGTTCCTGATGATGATTCTGTTCGACTGCTGAGCCACGAATTGGAGGATTTAGATTACAGCTTGCTGTATCAGGCTTACTCTGCCAAAGGCAGAAATCCGGCAGTGGACCCAAAGACCATGTTCAAGATCCTGACTTATGCCTATTCCCAGAACATCTATTCATCCAGAAAAATTGAAACCGCATGCAGACGCGACATCAACTTTATGTGGCTGCTTGCCGGACAAAAAGCACCGGATCACAGCACCATTGCCCGTTTCCGAACCGGTTTTCTGGCAGATGCCTGTGAAAATCTGTTCTACCAGATGGTCTGCCGCCTGGAAGCAAGCGGAGAATTATCAAAAGAAACCGTATTTATTGATGGGACAAAACTGGAAGCCTGTGCCAATAAATATACCTTCGTCTGGAAGAAATCGGTGGGGAAATGGGAAGCAAAGATGTACGAACGGATTCAGGAGGCAGTCTGTCTTCTGAACCAGGATTATATCTGCGGGTTCCATGTGGGAGAGGAAAGCCGTACCCAGGACCTTCAGGAAATCTGCCGGTTTCTGGAAGAACGATGCCGTCTGGATGGGACGGTTTTGGTACATGGAAGAGGAAAACGCAAAAGCCGGAATCAAAAATATCTGGAACTGTTCCGCCGGTTTCTGGAACGCCAGACAATCTATGACTGGCATACAGCTAGTTTCCAGGGCCGGAATAACTACTGCAAGACGGATCCGGATGCCACTTTTATGCACATGAAGGATGATCATATGAGGAATGCCCAGCTGAAACCTGGATATAACGTCCAGATCGCAGTGGACAGCGAATACATTGTGGCAGCTGGGATTTTTCAGGATCGGAATGATGTATGGACACTGGTGCCGTTTCTGAAAAACATGGAAGTGAACCTGGGATTTCGATATCCCAGTGTGACTGCGGATTCGGGGTATGAAAGCGAAGAGGCTTATGAATATCTGAAAAGCCAGGGTCAGATCCCTTACATCAAACCGCAGACCTACGAAAAATGGAAAAAGAGAAGTTTTAAGAAAGACATCAGCAAACGGGAAAATATGGCGTATAAGGAAGAGACAGACACCTACACCTGTCATGCAGGAAAAACACTGAGAGAAGTGTTTAAAAAGAAGCAGAAAAGCAAAAGCGGCTATCAGTCCGAGGTAACAGTATATGAATGTGAGGATTGCGGCGGATGTCCGTATAAGAAAAAATGTACGAGGGCAAAGGGAAATAAGAGGCTGTATCTTTCCAAAAACTTTTTGAAAAAGCGTCGGGAATCTTATGAGAACATCATAAGCGAAAAAGGGATCCAGTATCGGACAAACCGTTCGATTCAAGTAGAAGGAGCCTTTGGGGTGTTGAAAAACGATTATGAATTCCAGAGATTTCTGCTGAGAGGGAAAACGAAGGTAAAACTGGAGATCCTACTGCTGTGCCTGGGGTATAATCTGAATAAATTGCATGCTAAGATCCAAAATGGCCGGACAGGAAGCCATCTGTTTGAAGTAAAAACTGCATAGAAAAATCATAAAACCGAAAGGTTTTATTAAAGTACGGCAAAAATCCGGCGATCTGCTCTGAAACCATAGGGAGCGCCGGATTTTTTGCTGTAACAAGCAGAAGTGCCGCTCAATCATCTATTTTGATGATTTTGCGACACTCCCTTTGTTTTACATATTTCCAGATGATTCTTCTTGATTGATATGATCTTCCGAGCTAAGTAGCCCAAAGTATTTTTCGAAAAATGCTTTCAGTTTTTCGATAACTGTCTGCTTTTTCTTATCACGGGAACCACCGCCGCCAAAGCGGGAAACAGGTGGTAAAATCCTGTCTACATCAGTACCGGTTGTTTTGAGCACACCGTCACGGAAAGCATTTGCTACAAACTTTTTTGTTTCTTCCGGTTTTAGCTTTTCTTCAGCAATCAAAGACTGTATATCAGCTTCCCGTTGCTCTCTTACAAAACGTTGCCAATCCTCGTTTACATTTGTGTCAGCGTTGATTGTTGCAATGAAGTTCTCAATCAATTCTTTCTTTGAGCGCAGCTGCAGGCTGGATTTGATTGCTTTATCGATTGCAACAAGGATTTCCTTGTTCTCGCAATTATCGTCATGGTATTTTGCCACCAGCATAAGGATATAATCGATATTGACTTCTACCTGCTTTACCAGTTCCAACTCAAAGACGACATCATCCATAATACTGTCTTTGTCACCGGCTTTTGGCTTGATTTCCTCATATACGTCATGATAAGTGCCCGTATAATCCTGAAAATCGATAGGCGAAAGAATTTCATTGCCGACAAAGCGGTCGAACGCAGTTAGAATGTTCCGAAGACGAAGAATATTGCCAAATAGTATGATGAAATCCTTTTTATTCTGTTCACCAATGATAGGTTGCCCCAGAGGATATTTTTGCACCAACTCGGCAATGCGTTCCTCATATCCTTTTTGTTTACGCCCTTTTTCATCTACATATCCATAGTAATAATCATCATAGGATTTCAAAAGGACAATACCACTGGCATTTTTGTCTCCAAACAATTTGATTGCATCATTGGTCGCTTCTTCTAAATCACGGAAGCAGACAATATTACCATAAGTTTTGACTGAGTTAAGGATACGGTTTGTTCTGGAGAACGCCTGAATTAACCCATGCATTTTCAGGTTTTTATCCACCCAAAGAGTGTTCAGCGTTGTAGCATCAAAACCTGTCAGGAACATATTGACTACGATCAGCAAATCTACTTCCCGCTTTTTCACTTTGTCGGACAAATCCTTGTAGTAATCCTGAAACCCCTTGCTGGAAGCGTCAAAGTTGGTCTTGAAGATCTTATTATAATCGTCAATCGCCATCTCCAGAAAATCACGGGAACTCTGATCCAATTCATCGGTATCAAAACTTTCGTCCTCTAAAATTCCATCTGTACTATCTTCTTCATTTTGAGCAAAGGAAAAAATGGTGGCGATTGTTAAATCCCGATGCGTTTGGGCAAGCTGTTTTTTGAACTCCAAATAATATTTTTTACAAGCAGGGATGGAACTGACTGCAAACATGGAGTTAAATCCGTTTACTCGCTGACCTTTCAGGCTGTAATAGGAATTTCGCATAGTCTTTTGGTCAAAATGTTCCAGAACATATTTTACTACTTCAGAAATACGTTCTGGTGAAGCAAGAGCTTCTTCCGTATCAATAGCCGTCACCTGTTTGTCTTTACTATTTTCTTTCTGCTTAATGGTATTGATATAATCAATGCGGAAGGGGAGTACATTTCCATCGTTGATAGCATCCACAATGGTGTATGTATGCAACGGTAATACCTTTTCCCCTTTGTCATTCGGCTCTCCGCCAAATGCCTGCGCCGTAGTTTTCAGATTGGGATTTCCGCCGCTTGACGCATTCACAGAGAAGATTGGTGTTCCAGTAAATCCGAAAATATGGTAGTTTCTAAAATACCGGTTTACCTTAACAGTCTTTTCTCCTTTTTTGATAGTTCCGCCTACCATCCGGGTATGCATATCGCCAAATTGACTGCGGTGACACTCATCAAATATCAAAACGATATGCTTATCCCGAATAGGATGCGCAGGATTTTTTGTGATAAAGACATCTAATTTTTGGATAGTTGTGACGATGATACGGGAAGTGCTGTCTTCAAGTTGTTTTTGCAAAACAGCAGTACTTTTGTTCCCGTTGGCAGCTCCTTTTTCAAAGCGATCATATTCCCTGATTGTCTGATAGTCCAAGTCTTTGCGGTCAACCACAAAAAGGACCTTTTCAATATAGGGAAGATTGGTCGCAAGCTGCGCAGTCTTGAAAGAAGTTAATGTCTTACCGCTGCCAGTGGTGTGCCAGATATATCCACCAGCTTCAATGGTTCCAGCTTTCTTATAATTGGTGGATGTTTCAATACGGTTTAGGATGCGTTCCGTGGCTGCAATTTGGTAGGGACGCATCACCAGTAGAAGCTCCTCTGTGGTAAACACACAGTACTTTGTCAGGATATTCAGCAATGTGTGCTTTGTAAAAAACGTCTTGGTAAAATCTACAAGATCGGGAATCGTGCGGTTGTTTCCGTCTGCCCAGTAAGAAGTAAACTCAAAGCTATTGGAAGTTTTTTTACTACGTTTTTTGGATGCAGTCTCATTTTCTTTGATATGACTGAATCGGGTGGTGTTAGAGTAGTACTTGGTATTTGTACCGTTAGAGATAACAAAAATCTGTACATACTCATACAAACCGGAACCCGCCCAAAAACTGTCCCTTTGATAGCGGTTGATTTGATTAAATGTTTCTTTGAGGGCAACGCCACGGCGCTTCAGCTCCACATGGACAAGCGGCAAGCCATTTACCAAAATGGTCACATCGTAGCGGGTATCATGTTTCCCACCGCTTTCTTCGTATTGGTTAATCACTTGCAAACGATTATTGTGGATATTCTTCTTATCAATCAGGGAGATATTCATGGTAGTGCCGTCCTCACGGGTGAGATTCTGCACATGATCCTCCTGAATCTTACGGGTCTTTTCCACGATTCCGTCGTTGTGATTGGCAATTTTATGTTTGAAAAAGCTATCCCATTCTTTGTCGGTAAAGCTATACTGATTGAGCCGCTCCAACTGCCTGCGGAGATTGTCGATCAGAGCATCTTCGCTGTGAATGGTCACATATTCGTAACCCTGTTCCACCAGCATTTTAATGAAAGCCTGTTCCAGTGCCGCTTCACTTTGATACGAATCGGAGCGTTTTGCCTGTGGCTCGTATTCTGCCACAACTGTGCTTTCATTGCTCGATAAAATCATGTTGTAAGTGATCATCGTTTTCACCCTCCCTTCCTAATTGTGCATCTTTTTCAGATAAATAGATCACTGCATCCAGCCATAGAAGGACCTTTAAAAAATCAATTCTTGTATGTTCACGATGCGTTCTACCATGTACATCCCAATGCCGATTGACCGCTTGCGGTTCATCTTCTGAAAATCTCGAATCTTTGAACACTGAGCAGTCAAATTTCTTGAACGCATCATAAATACAAAGAGTTTTTCTATCGATTTCATTCAGTTCGGCTTTATCTGCGAATTTGTCGGCAATACAGTCCAATCGTTTTTGAAATGCAGTTTTATTGATACCGGAACAATCTGCGAGCAAGCCGTCAACCAATGAAAAAAGGCCTATACAGGCAAGCAGATAATCCTCTCTGTCATATGCATTTAGAATTTGATTATATAACTCTCGATATTCTCGAATGTAGTTGCTATCTTTACATCTTTGAATGAGCTTTTTCATATTTTGCTCATCATTATCGAAGTAATAGCGAGTTATTACTTTCTCTACATCAGCACCTTGATAGATTTCGTGCGCAAGGGTCTGCGTCAAATTATCTGTAAATACAAATTGGCTTTCAATAAGTTTGTTGGTCGCTACACTCCATTCTCCAAATTCCGCAAAGGCTAAAAGATAGTTTGCAATATTGTCGGCATTTTGTTGATACCAAGTCTGCACTTTATTGAGGGCATATGCAAAAGTTTCAAGCCCCTTCACAATACCGCTTAGACCTTCAAAAATCTCATAATTGCCTGAATCATTCATTCAAACCGATGCCTCCTTAAAAGTCAGCAGCTTATCTCGATAATATTCATACTGCTTTTGACGAGCTTCGATTTCAGCTGGCAAGCCGCTTGTTAGGTCGTTGCAAAGAGTATCAAATCTGGTGAGAACACCGACGATTCTCTTAACTTCATCATCTGACGGAACAGGGATAGGAATTCTGTTTAGATTATCTTGATTTAATTTTGGCTGTGCTCCACCGGAAATATATTTACTTAAGTCGATAGAGTTTAGATAAATTTCAACATATTTTTGCAGCTCTGCAAAGTTGAATTTTAAAACATGGGCATGGTTGTTAACCCAATTTTTTCCTGATATCGAAAACGCAATCGGGGTGCTTCTTGCCAATAAATTTGCCCCATCTTCAGACACTAAAAGGTAATCTCCGTCGAAAATGTAATCAGCGACATGGTCTACAACACCGGAGGCTCCGTAGTACGGGTATACTCCTATTTGTCTATTTCCTTTTGTAATAGGTCTTCTTTGCCTGTCACAGTTTTCTGATATTTCGGGCAATGTTTTAAATACAATTTCACTTGTAAAAGTGAACAGTGTATCCCGATAATACGCATACTGCTTTTTGCGTGCGGTAAGCTCTGCGGTAAGCTCTGCGGTAAGCTCTGCGGTAAGCTCTGTGAAACTGTCCAGAATGCGTACAATTTCACGCTGAACTGGAAGTGGCGGGATCGGAATACGCATATCAAGGATATCTTTCATACTTGGGTGCTTTAATCCGGAACCCCGATAAAAACTGTCAATAGTGTCACCTTGGTTCATCATCCAATAATACAGATACCGATTCATTAATTGCGAAGTATCGGTAGAAGTGGCAATGCGATTGTCTGCCGTCACAAATTTACCTCGATAATATTTCATTACCTCGGTAACCTTACGAGATTTCCCCCAAGGTATTGTCACAACCTCTCCTTCGCAAAGATAATCTCCTGCTAGTTCCTCAGTTGTCCAGCCTGTTTCTTCTCCAGTAGAAAGCAAAAATACATTTCCTTTTTCTCGTTTTAATGCAAACATATCTTTAGCAAGCAGATATGGGTAATTAATCACTTTCGGCTGCTTTGAACGATCAACACTATTAAACCTTTTATCCCAAGTTGTTACAGACCACAACGGAAAGCATTCCACTCCATCAGGGCAAAATTCTTGTATCAATTCTTCCAGCTTACTCACTGTCATCACCTCCATGGCTGAATCCTATTTGCTCCAATGCTTTTTGGATTTCAGCATTTTTTTGGATTTCTTCTTCTTTCTTTTTCACATTTTCGATAATTCCAACCACTAAGCTGCGAAGTGGTTCGTATTCTCGCAAAGCGGTTTCCTCATCTGCATTTCCATGGGCAATATTACTGAGCCTCTGGAAAAGTTTATAGCCGTCGTCTGAGTAGATAACCGGAATGATAGAGCATTGAGCATCTACGGCTCTTATAACTTGATCAAATGGTTTTGATCTTCCATTGGGCTTATATACTTCTACTCCGGCCCTATGTCCAACCTCCAGCGTTATTTGCTCAAACGCTGACCGTAAGTAAATGACCGCCCCGGCACCCAGCCGTTCTTTGTATGCAATTTCCGCCTTTCCCAACCATTCTGAGAACTTATCTTCCGTTTCGATAGGTAGTTTTATTGTATCTGGAAGTTTGAAGCTTTGCTTAACCACACTCACTCTTGGAGAGTTTGCAGAAATATCATCTACCCCAACCAAAAACCATGCTTGCACATAAGGATGACACGTCCTGCATTTTGGGTTGTCCTCCTCATAGTCCATGCATCGCAATTGGCAATCAATACTGATCATCGAATTATTGACAATCAAACAATGAAGCCGTTTAGGAGAAATAAAGGAAACACTATCCTTACACGCCGTGGAGTAAAATGGCAGAGTAATGGTGCCAATTTGAATTTCTATAAAATCTCCGGCACTAATAAAGCGAATCTCTTCCGTTTCTTCTTCCTTCACTGTCGTGTATTTTTCCCAATCAATAAATGATTCAATTTCGCCGCTGTTTTTACTTTTATCGGATAACCTACTGCTCAGCCTCATAGTTATCCCTCGATTTCTGCGATAATCTTCGCAATCTCATCCCGCAATACCTGTTCTCTGGCCACAATCTGCTCAATCTCGGCATTGAGCTTTGTAATATCAATCACTTCCCGGGTGTCCTCCGGCTGTACATAGGTGCTGACCGAGAGATTATATTCGTTGTTGGCAATTTCCTCGTAAGGTACACAGTGGGCAAAGTGGTCAGTATCGGCACGGGAAACAAATGCATCTACAATTTTCTTGATATGATGATCTCTCAACTTATTGTTATTGGTAACTTTCTCACATTCAGCAGAAGCATCAATAAACAGTGTACGGTTATCCGTTTTGTTCCGCTTCAATACCATGATACAGGTGGCAATACTGGTTCCATAAAATAAGTTGCTGGGCAGCTGGATCACACAGTCAATAAAGTTGTTGTCAATCAAATACTGACGGATCTTTTTTTCTGCTCCGCCACGGTACATAATGCCAGGGAAGCAGACAATTGCTGCTGTGCCATTGCTTGCAAGCCATGCAAGTGAATGCATAATAAATGCAAGGTCAGCTTTGGATTTTGGCGCTAAAACTCCGGCAGGAGAAAAGCGGGGGTCGTTAATCAACACCGGATTGTCGTCTCCCTCCCATTTAATGGAGTATGGAGGATTAGAAACAATTACTTCAAAGGGTTCATCAGCTAAGTGCTGCGGATGCGTCAACGTATCTTCATGCGCAATATCAAACTTATCATAATCAATATCGTGCAGGAACATATTGATACGGCAAAGGTTGTAGGTAGTCAGGTTGATCTCCTGTCCAAAAAAGCCAAGGCGAACATTCTCTTTTCCAAGGATTTTTGCTGCCTGTAAAAGAAGCGAACCGGAACCGCAAGCAGGGTCATAGACTTTGTTGACTTCTGTTTTCCCCACTACCGCTATACGAGTCAGCAGTTCGGAAACTTCCTGCGGGGTAAAGAATTCGCCGCCGCTTTTCCCGGCATTGGAGGCGTACATACTCATCAGATACTCATAGGCATCACCAAAAGCATCAATGGAATTATCCTTATAATTTCCAAGCTGCATATCCGCAATGCCATCCATGAGCTTTACTAAGTTTGCGTTACGCTTGGCAACAGTTGCCCCCAGTTTATTACTGTTTACATCAATATCATCAAACAGCCCGGAAAAGTTATCTTCGCTTTCGCTGCCTTTTGCGGACTCCTCAATATGGTTAAACACTGCTTCCAAGGTCATGTTCAAATTTTCATCGGCAGCAGCCTTTTTTCTCACGTTACAGAAGAGCTCAGACGGAAGAATGAAGAAACCTTTGGTTTGAACCAAATCCTCACGAGCTTGTTCCGCCTCTTCATCAGATAACTGAGAATAATCAAAGCCCTCATTTCCAGCTTCGATTTCCCCTTCATTGATATAGTTTGTCAAGTTTTCGGAGATATAGCGGTAAAACATCATACCAAGCACATAGGATTTAAAATCCCAACCATCTACGCTTCCACGCAATTCATCTGCTATCGCCCAAATCGCTTTGTGCAGTTCATCACGCTCTTGATCCTTTTTCATATCGGCCATTGTTATTACTCCTTCTCTTCGGGAATGATTTCCATAACATCGTCTATTGTGCAGCCCAAAACGCTGCAAATTTTTACAAGAACCTCGACACGAACGTCCTCGTTTTTTCCCAGCCGTGCCATGGCGTTGGTACTAATCTTTGCTTCTTTAATTAGCTGCGTTTTGCTCATATGTTTATCAATCAATATTTTCCATAATTTGTTGTAGCAGATAGCCATTTTATACCTCCTGCTTAGTTCCTAATGCATATTTGCATCCATAATAAATGTAGCATAAACCGTCTCAAAAATCAATTTATATTTGAGTTTTGCAATCGAATCCGATTGCTCATTTTAGTGAAAAAGTAAGGCTCACTGCTGGTTGCCTCTAGCCGTGAGCCTTTTATGGGTTGTAATATTCCTTATCAGAATTTACCCTTGACAAATCTACTCTCAGTTGTCGGCGATATTCAATCACGCTGTACGCTACTATGAATTACGAGCCAATCCTGCCGCAAAGGTTGGAAATATGGGAAGTGAGGAACACAAAGAAATGCTGTTTTGGACAAAAGAGGAATACAAAAAGTTCGCCTTTGAAATGATGGATAAACCCGTTTCCTTTTATGCTTTTGAAATGCTTTACTGGTGCGGTATTCGAGAGGGAGAACTATTAGCGTTGACGGCAGCCGATTTCAATTTTGAAAAAGAAACAGTTACAATCAACAAGTCTTATCAGCGTTTACACGGCGAAGATGTGATTACCACGCTGAAAACAAAGAAAAGTAACCGTACCATAAAAATGCCACATTTTCTCTGTGAGGAAATGAAAGAGTATCTCGGTATGCTTTACGGCTTGAAGAAAAAAGACCGTATTTTTACAGTAACGAAAAGCTATCTTCATCACGAGATGGACAGAGGGGCAAAGGCCGCAGGCGTGAAACGTATCCGTATTCACGATTTGAGGCACAGCCACATTAGTCTGCTGATTGATATGGGATTTTCAGCAGTGGCGATTGCAGACCGTGTTGGGCATGAGAGCATTGACATCACATACCACTATGCTCATCTGTTTCCGTCCAAACAGGCGGAAATGGCAGATAGATTAGTTGATTTAGGGAAAGGAGATTTTGAAAATGTCAGCTAGAAACAGAGATAACAAGAACCGTTGGAGAAATATCACAGTGGGATTTCGGGTATCTCCTGAAGAAAATGAACTCATTAACAAGGCGGTTGCGCTATCGGGGTTGCCGAAACAGGAATATTGTTATCGCCGTTGTCTTAATCAAGACGTGGTGGTACAGGGAAATCCGAGAGTATATAAGGCACTCAAAATGGAACTTGCGGCTGTCCTCGCAGAGTTGCAGAGGATTGAAGCAGGAAACGGTATAGATGATGAATTACTCGATGTAATCGAATTGATTGCAGTCATTCTCGGCGGTCTGAAAGGAGAAGATAAAAATGGAAAATAGAAAAGAAATGACTGTTCCGAATGTATCTGTTGGCGCAGATACGGAACAGCCAGTTTCAAAATTCACTGATAATAGTATATCCGACTATGATGAAAATATCAAGAGTTTTGAGGAAATGCAGCGGGAATTACAGAGAAGTTTAGACCCCACGTATCTCAAAACGGTTTCAATGAACGAATTATTTGATACCCAGTACCAGAGTAAGCAGCCGTTGATTGACAGCTTGCTTTATCCTGGTACCTATATCTTTGCGGGGGCTCCAAAGTTGGGGAAAAGTTTTCTGATGGTGCAGATAGCCTATCATATCAGCACAGGAAAGCCGCTGTGGGGTTTTCCCGCCCGCAAGAGTACCGTTTTATATCTTGCTCTTGAAGATGATTACAGACGCTTGCAGGAGCGTTTATATCGAATGTTCGGAACAGACAGCACCGAAAATCTGTTTTTCTCTGTTTCGGCAGGTCAACTCGGCAAAGGACTTGACGAACAGCTTGCAAGGTTTGTAGCGGAACACCACGACACGAAGCTGATTATCATTGAAACACTCCAAAAGGTGCGTGAGGTCGGCGGGGACAATTACAGCTATGCGAATGACTATCAGATTATGGCAAGGCTGAAAAGTTTTGCAGACGCTCACGGTATCTGTCTGCTACTTGTACACCACACAAGAAAGCAGACCGCTGATGATAGATTTGATATGATTTCGGGAACAAGCGGATTGCTCGGTGCGGCAGATGGCGCATTCTTGTTGTACAAAGAAAAACGCACGAGCAACGCTGCCACATTGGAAGTATCGGGTAGAGATCAGCAAGACCAAAAGCTGTATTTACTTCGCAATATGGAAACGCTGCTATGGGATTTTCAAAGAGCCGAAACAGAGTTATGGAAAGAACCGCCAGAGCCTTTGCTTGATGAGATTGCAGAACTTGTTATGAAAGACCTCTCCTTTTGGGAAGGTTCGGCAACGGAACTGGTATCTCTTCTGACTATAGAAATTCCGATAAATTCTATCAGCAAGAAATTGAATGTGCTTTCGGGGCGTTTGTATGCAGAGCATGGGATTTACTTCAAGAATGACAGACGCCACGATGGACGAATGATAATACTTTGGAAAGATAAAACGGAAACAGTGTGACAGTTTGTGACGGTTGTGACGGCATATCAGATAGCGGGGCGGTATCAAAATAACCGTCACCGCTGTCACGAGCCGTCACGGAAAGGAAGTGACAGGAAATGAAAAATGTGCAAATCCCCTATGACCTGTTCGTGGCACTTCTGCAATATCATCTTGTTAAGGACAATGATTATGCAGAGGTAATCCAGCAAGGTGTGGAAGAAAAGCTGAATGCAATGATGCGGCATGAGTTATATGCGAAATATAAGACCGCACCTACCGAGGAAGAACGAGAGCAGGCACGACAGGAATATCTTGACAGACGTGGCGTGCCAGAGAGCTTCCGATGGTAAATTTTCCGTTGTCAGCAATAGACAGGGGCGTGTCATGCTCCTGTGAATGGCGGATATGGGAAAAGAGGGAAGCTGCCGCCCGGCGAAACCGTACAGGTGTCGAGAGGGACTGCCGCAGGCAGTAAAGCCCCCGGCAGGGCGCAAAACCTGTTTGCAGGTTGCATTTTTGATAGCTTGCTGTCAAAAGTGCTTTTGCGTTACTTTCGCAGAAAGTAACAAAGGCTCGCCGCAAGCGGCGGAAAGGAATGGAAAGGAAGTGATATTATACAGAGAACCATAAGTGCAATGGTAGGGAAAGGCTCGGTCAATCATAATAGCCGAAAATTCAAAGCAGAAAATGTTGACGCTGATCGTTCACATCTCAACATAGATTATTGTAATGAGAGCATTAAACAGGTCTATCACGAATTGTTTGATGAAGCCCTTGAAAAATATAATACAAAGCAGACAAGAGCAGACCGAAAAATAGCAAACTACTATGAGAAAATAAGAAATTCCAAACAGGAAAAGCCCTTCCATGAGTTGATTTTACAGATTGGGGATAGGAAAAATATGAGTGCAGAAAGTGAAAATGGACAGCTTGCAAAACAGGTGTTAGATGAATATTAGCAAGGTTTTCAAGTGAGAAATCCACAGCTTAGAGTATTCTCGGCTCATCTGCACATGGACGAGGCAACACTGCATTTGCACATTGATTTTGTTCCATTTACAACAGGAAGTAAACGGGGACTTGATACTCGTGTATCTCTTAAACAGGCACTTGCCGCACAGGGATTTAAGGGCGGCTCTCGTGGAGATACGGAGTGGAACCAATGGGTACAAGCTGAAAAAGAACAGCTTGCGGTTGTGATGGAGCGATATGGAATTGAGTGGCTACAGAAAGGGACACACAACAAACACCTTGATGTTTTGGATTTTAAGAAACAAGAACGACAGAAAGAGGTGGAAAAGCTAAGCGGTCAAATTGAGCAGAAACAGGCGGAACTTGGGGTACTGTCTGATAGAATAAGCAACTATGATAAGGGGTTAAAAGAACTTGCTGATTTAGAGGTCGTTCTCGATACTTCCCCCAAATATCAGTTGCCAGAGCCGCAAGGATTTATGACGGCAAAATCGTATAAAACGAAAATGGCAGAGCCACTTATTAAACGCTTAAAAACGGTCATTAAAGCGGTACTTGCCAGTTGCTTTGAGGGGTGGGACAACTATTACAGGTTGAATACCACTAACAGAAAATTGCATGAAACGAATGAACAGCTGATAAATCGAAACAAGTATTTGACCGCAGAAAATAACAGATTTAGGGAAGAAAACAAAGATTATAAACTGCTGAGAAAGGTATTCGGCAGTAAGCAGATTGACAGCTTGTTAGAACAGGCAAGACAATCTAAACAGCATGGCAGACGTTTTAGAAGTAAAGATTGTGAAAGGTAGAAAAAGACAATGACAAAGACGATTTTTGAGGAAATGGGCGGTACTTATATACGGCAAGGGGATTATTTTATCCCCTGTTTTACCTTACCGCCCGAAAAGAGAAAACAGCCAATCGGCGTATGGGGACAGCGTCACAGATGTTATCTGCGAGAACATAAAAGAGCAATACACTAATCTGCTCACAAGTGGTAAACTGAACAGCTATCTTGCTGATATTTACGAGCAGGCAGAAGAAATGTTTTCTCGGCTGGTAGAACAACTTACGGAAAAAGAAAATGTGACCGAAAAACTTAAAGCAGAAAATCAAATGAAATGGGTGAAACAAATGAATAATATTTGTAATCGCAAAACAGAGGTGGTTAATACAAATTTAATCTACGCATAAAAATTGTGCCGAAAGAAGTTCTGAAAATGAGCTGTACTCGGAGTCATGACTGTTACATACCATAATGATAGATAATTATGCTATAAATTTGAGATTGGAAGGAGGATAATATGGATAGCAGAATTGGAAATATCAGTAAAAGATGATGTATTCTTGACATATCGTGATATTCGGCGCTATAATATACAAGTCTAAAATAGAAAATAGGAATATGCAAAAGAGGAAAAGTTATGAGTGTATGTTACGTGAAATTATGGAAACTTCTTTTAGAAAAGGATATTAAAAGAACAGATTTAATTTCTATTGCAGGCGTTAGCTCAAATATTGTTGCTAAGATGGGAAGAAATGAGTATGTTGCAATGGAAAGCTTGGAAAAAGTGTGTAAGGCATTGAAATGCGATATAAGTGATATTGTTGAATTTGTAACGGAGGAAAAATAATAGTGAATACTAAGGTTATTTTTACAGAAATCAGAAATAGATATTCTGATGAATACTATAATACTGATGAATCTATTCTGGTTAATGGCGATTCATTAGAGCTTCTAAAGAAAATACCAGACCACAGTATTGCGCTGATTTTGACTGATCCTCCATATCATTCAACTAAAAAACGTAACATCGTTGGAGACACTAGTTTCTCAAAAGATTCTGAATATATAGATTGGATGAAAAAATACGCAAAAGAATGGAAAAGAGTTCTAAAACATAATGGTAGTGTTTTTTGTTTTTGTTCCTCAGTTATGTCAGCTCAATTACAGGTAATGTTCTCTGAGTATTTTAATGTGCTGTCTGAGATTATCTGGACGAAACCTAATGCTCCAGGATATGATGGTTGGAAACAAAAAATGAAAAAAGAATCTCTTCGGCAATGGTATCCTCATTCAGAGCGTATTATTTTTCTTGAAAATGCTGCAGAGGGAAATTTGTTTAAGAGTTATTTTGGAGGACAACTTACAGCATGGCGAAAAAGTGTTAAAATGTCTACAATAAAATTGGCTGAATTAACGGGTGCGTACGGAAAGGTAAATCACGGTGGGGCTGTTGCAAACTGGGAAGCTGGAAGAAATATTCCAAGCAAAGAACAATTTGAAAAGCTCAAAGTAGCACTTTCGGAAGCTGGTGTTCCCAATATTCCAGATTATGAAGATGTAATACGTCCATTTAACGTTAACAAAGATGTTGAATTTACAGATATTTGGACTTTTGAAAATGTTCGTCAATATAAAGGTAAACATCCAGCTGAGAAACCTATAGATTTGTTAGAGCATGCGATAAAAGCAACGACATATGAAGGAGACATAGTTTTGGACTGTTTTGCTGGTTCTGCTTCAACCGGAGTTGCTGCTATGAATTTAGGTAGAAAATCTATATTATTTGAAGTTGACTCAGAATGGTGCAACTATGGAACTAATAATTTAAATAGAAATAGATGTTTCAAAATGATTGAATAACAAAAAAAGACCTGGGTGCTTTTATACTCAGGTCTTTATAACTTAGTTTTATTCTAAATATCCAGTTTCTTTATTTTTGGCAATGACTTCTTGCATCCAACTGAGTGTAGGATATATACCAGAATCTTTTACTACTACGTTACAGAAATGACAACCCCAACCAAGATTATATTGGCGATGATTGAACGCTCCATATTTTAGCTCTTCTATATGGAACAGATTTACCTGTGTTACTGTGAGATCAGGAACCTCTCTTCCTTCGGGTTGAGCTAAACGATTGAGAAATTCTTCTCCAGATAATTCTCTTAAGCAGAGAGGACAAATTGTATGATTTTGGGAGTTAATAATTCTTTTTGAACGTAGCTTTTCAAAATCAAGCAAGCCATGCTTTTGGGCTTCTTCTAAAACCAAAAGCTTTCGCAATTCAGCATCTTCACGAGACATACCATTGTTTGACATAGCATTAACAGCATCTACACATAGCCAAAAAATAGCTTCTAATTGCAATCTACATTCTTTAATTGTTTTCTTTGAAGCGTATTCATATAATCGAATACCAGCTCCTTTTGGAGATTGAGTGGCGTAACCAAGATTGACTTTTTGGGAACGAACTGCATCAATAGAAGTATTGGCAGGAACACGAGCAACATATTGCCCACCTAAAGGAGCAGTTCTGCTATTGGCATATGTCCATCCATAGTTATCTGGAAAATAAGTTTCCCAATCCGCACGAGTTTCATAAAAAACAAGAGCATTCTCTCCTAAAACCAAATCAAATTCATTGAAATAATCTGATGGGTTTTCTATGGAAAAATAATCCGTGGGAGAAATCAATACAATATATCCACATTCAAATTGATTGGATGTATCTCTTAATTCAGGATTTGCTTGCCATTGATGAAAGGGAATCAGAACAGTATTACTACGTGAAACACGATTCTGAAAGATAACATCGTCATCAGCACCTCTGGTTTGCCCTGTTTTACTTAGTTTTCTTTCAAGTAATGGTGGTAGTTTGGGTTTAGTTGTTCTTGGCATCTTTATCTTCCTCCATAAATAATTTATAGGTTTCTATACCGAGCGCATCCGCTATACGTTGAATGTTTTCAAGTGAAATACTACGACGATAACATTCAATTGCACTAATGTAAGTGCGATGCATACCACATTTATCTGCAAAGGTTTCCTGCGACAACCCCATAGAAGTACGATACTTTTTTAAATTGTCGCCAAAGATTTTTACGATATCCATAGTTGCAATCCTCCTCAATTTGTATTATAATAAAATTGAATACTATAAGTCTACATACAATGAGTATCGAGGGGCGTAGAAATGAAGAGAGAAGAACTAATTAGGCATCAATTTGATGGACTAACAGCAGAAATATATGATTGGGAGTGCCTTACACCGACAGTATTCTTAAAAGAGAGTGTAAAAGCTGATATAGCAGAAAAAGAAATGGTTATGGCATATTTACGAGCATCGGAGCTATTATATAACGGATTGGTAATAGATAATAATCCGGCCTATCATGTAAAGGTGGTGCGTTCCAATCAAATATGTATGCCGTTTTTATATGTTTGTCGTCATTCGCTTGAACTTTCTATTAAGCTTAGAATTCGCTTTGATATAAAGAAAACTGTTTCTGGACATAAGCTTTCGGAATTATATGAAAAACTCATTAGTGATTTACCTGAATTGAAAACTAATATAGAACTTTCTGTGCTAGTGGAGATTTTTGATGAAATTGATGATGATGGTTGTAAACTTCGATACAGCAAAGATAAAAAAGATAAAATATATCAAGAAAAGCCTACATTTATTAAAGCAGATAGAATATTAGAGCTAACTAAAAAAGTATGTGATGTTCTTATAGAACCGATTTAGAGTATGTAGTTTTTAAGGAAGAAGATATAACTTTATTATGGCAACATGAAATAAAAATATAGTTACATTTCTAAGCAAAATAGCTTATAATTTGAGTTGGAACATATTGTTATTATCTACAGTTACAGAGCGTGTGTTATCAATACCGATAACAAAATGATAACATTAGCTTATATAGGCAGGATAATATGGATATATCAAATAATCAAAAGATTTACATACTCGACAGAGAATAATTTCTAAATAAAATTGATTAGTATTTGTCGAGTTTGAGTGATGATTGTTCCCACCCAATTAAAACCCACCCAATCCTCCGATCAAAAACACACGGCTACACATAAGGCTTGGATTCGGTTAAAATAAGGAAAATAAAACGAAGAGCGAGAAGGACGAAAATCTTTCTTGCTCTTTTTCTTTACCAATTTTCACTCTTCTTTTCCGCTTTTCATAAGGTTTCATCCGGCTTTTGATAAGGATAAAATTTTGAAAAGTAGAAATGAAAAATCCAAAAATCCCTTGTATTTAAAGGGAAAATGGGAAATTTGGAAAAGGGAAAAGGAAAAGAGAATGAGTTTTAAAAAGGGAAAAGGGAGCGGAAAGTAAACGAGTGAAAAATCCCAGGACGGAAAACGGGAAAGAGAAAAAAATAAGAAAATTTCGGAAGAGGGAAAAGGGAAAAAAGGGAAAACTAAGAGGAAATAACGAGGACATTTAATTTTGGAGAATGTTGGTTTTGAATGGGACAGGATGGGTGGTTTGGATTGGACTTGAACAAGTTGGTGTTCCCACCCAATTAAAACCCACCCAATCCTCCGATCAAAAACACACGGCCACACATAAGGCTTGGTTTTGGTTAAAATAAGGAAAATAAGACAGAGAGCGAGAAGGACGAAAATCTTTCTTGCTCTTTTTCTTTACCAATTTTCACTCCTATTTTCCGCTTTTCGTAAGGTTTCATCCGGCTTTTGATAATGATAAAATCATGAAAAGTGAAATTGAAAAAATCCCAAAATCCCTTGTATTTAAAAGAAAAATGGGAAATTTGGAAAAGGGAAAATGAAATTTAGAATGGGTTTAAAAAGGGAAAAAATAGCGGAAAGTAAACGAGTGAAACTTCCAGGACGGAAAACGGGAAAGGGAAAAAAATAAGAAAATTTCGGAAGAGGGAGAAGGTAAAAAAGGGAAAACAAAGAGGAAAATTGGATTTGGAAGATGATTGATTTGGATGGGACAGGATGATGAAATTTAATTGGTCTTGAACAAAAATGAGAAGAGCCGAAAACCTAGCAACCATGCGGGTTTCCGACTCTTTTTTGCCGAAAGTGTACCGAAAACGTACCGTTTATATTTTTTCTGCCTCTTTTTCCACATTTTCGAGCTTCGAGGACAAGGCCGATAAGTCTGACATTCCAGGAGCCGGAATCACCGCAAGATCACTGCTTGAAATGCGGTTTAGGTCTGTGGCCAGGGATTTCATTTTGTTTGGATATAGGTGTGAATATGTAGCCATAGCCACCTCGACGGTATTCCCCAGACGTTCCGCAACGGCGACGATGGAATAACCGAGTTCGACCATCAGCGCAGCATGGGAGTGACGCAGGTCATGCACCCGGATCGACGCCAGGCGGTAATAGACCGTGGCATAGTTTAAGATCGCGGATAGCTGGTTGTTGATGGAGCGAAGATAGGTATCCGAATATGGCCTCCCCTTTTCTTATCTTTGCATGCAAGCACAATAATCTCCAAAACAATCCTTGAGATGATAAGGTCCATTATCGGTCATAAGGCCACAGCTCCGTGCTTCAATTAAACTTTTTCTTTGAAGTTAGTATAGTATGGTGCAATAGGAATAGTAAGAGAAACTAAAACAAGAAAAGTTAAAATAAACAACTGTCCAAACAGAACAAACACCATAATTTCCTAAAGAGGAATGAGCGGCTTTCATAGGTGAGAGACTGGTGCAGTGCCGAAAAAGGATGCCTGCCAGAACAATGAAAGCAGAGCAATGGGGGGATTATGCGGAAATTGAACGCAGAATTGCAGAAACAGAGGCATCTGATGGCTGATGGGCATGTGAGTGCTATATTTTCTGTAAAAAGCGATAGGCAAGACTTGAAAGTTTAAATGTGAATATGTATAATCAATTATAAACAAGAATAAATAATTAAAAACAAATAAACAGGAGCAACAAAGATATGTTCATGGAGGAAAGGCAAAGAGATATTGTAAACAGAGTCAATGAGACAGGAAGAATTCTGGTATCTGAAATTCAAACACGATATCAGATATCCGCAGATTGTGCCAGAAGAGATTTGCGTGTACTGGAAAGCAGAGGCCTGCTGCAAAGAACGCATGGAGGTGCTATTGCAGCAAAGCCAAAAGGAACGTATCCGGATGCAGCCTATAACCCAAAAGATTTACCGGAAATAAAAAAGAACTACTTGGCTGTTGCAAAACGAGCAGTCGAATGTATAGAAGAGCATAATGTAATTTATATTACTACATCATCAGTAGGATATTATATGGCCATGAATTTGCCTGACAACTTGAAGATAACTGTTTTAACAAACTCTGTCACAATAGCAGATGTTCTTCGAAAAAAAGAAAATATTTCTGTTATTCTTCTGGGCGGAGAAATGTCCCATAGGGGACATTGTCATGATTACTATACGATACAAATGGTGAAAAATATACGGACAGATAAAGCTTTTTTATCCCATTCAGCGTTATCTGTGGAGTTTGGTGCATCCATACATAATAGTGCGGGCGTAGAGTTTGGAAAAGCAGTTATGGAGAATAGCAGTATGAATATAGGACTGTATCCGTCTGAAAAAATAGGGAAATCATCTATTCACTCTGTATGCAAAATAGATGCGTATGATTTGCTGATAACTGATAACGATGTTTCTGAGGATTTTTTGTCTCAAATGGATGAAATAGGGATCAATTATATTGCAGTTGAGGTTTAAAAATGTATTGTATATTAGTGACCGGGATTCCAGCAGCAGGAAAAAGTACAAAGGCAGCATTTTTGGCGGAACATTTCGGATTACCTGTTATCTCAAAAGATAAAATTAAAGAGTTCATGTATGATGATATAGGGTTTTGTTCCAGAGAAGAAAAAGTTAAACTGGGTATCGCCAGTATGAATATCATGTATTATATGGCGGCAGAGTTAATGAAAAGTAATCAGCCATTTATACTTGAAAATAATTTCGAAAAAATATCTAGGGAGCCTTTAATACAAATTCTTGAAAAATATTCATATAAAGCGATTACTGTAACATTGACAGGAAATTGTTCGAAAATATATGAGCGTTTTACAGAGAGAAATAGCAGTCCGGACAGACATAGAGGTCATGTTGTCAATGACTGTTATCCCGAAAAAACTCCAAATAAAGATATTAACCCCATTTCATATGAAAACTTTGTGAGTGGAATTATTGATAGAGGGATGGACAGTTTCGAGGCGAATGGCCCAGATATTGTTGTAGACACAACAGATTTTAATGACCTACATATAGAGACGCTGATAGAGGAGATAAATAGTTATAGAGAGGAAATGTTATATGGTTGATGCCCATGTTCATTTGGAAAAAGGAAGCTATTGTATTGAATGGATTCAAGAATTTATACAGTATGCTTTAGCAAGAGATATTAACGAAATTTACTTTTTGGAGCATACACATATATTTAAAGAATTCTCTAGTTTATATGATGAAATGTCGTGTTATAATGAATATCAAAATAATTGGTATAGAAAAAATATGAAAATGCCAGACCATTAAAAGAGTACATAGATTTCATAGATGATATGAAAAAGGAACATTTTCCAATTAAGATAAAGTTTGGTCTGGAGGTGTGCTATTCATCTGAATATATAAAGGATATCGAAAATATAAAAAATATGTATTCATTCGATTTTCTTGTTGGATCAATACATTTTATTGATGGATGGGCTTTTAGCCATAAAAAACAGCCGTGGAGAAAGGAAAATTACAATTTGAATTGTTTATACAAGCGATATTATGAGCTGATGTATGAACTTGTGGAAAGTAATCTGTTTTCTGGGTTAGCTCATCCGAATTCTTTACAGTGTTTCGGTGCATATCCAATAGGTGATTATGACACTGAATACAGCAGGATTGCGAGAGCATTAAAAGAGAACAATATGTATATTGAAGAGAGTAGTGGGCTAGCAACAAATTATGGTGATACGGAATTAGGCATGAATGGGAAAATGCTAAAGGCTATGATATTGCAAGATGTTCAGATATTAACTGCTTCAGATGCTCATATTCCACAAAATGTCGGAAATTTGATATGTGAAATGAACGATTTAATTGCTAAAGAGAAAAAAAGAATATGGCAGATGAATGATTGTGCAATAGGCATATAAGTCTGACTCGCTGGCTAAAATCCGTGCACACCGCATTTATCAAACGCCAAAATCCCAAAATCCCCCCTGCTTTTAACCTCAAGACCACCCTAAATTCCACCCCAGGCACACCGCATGGCATGCCGCCATCATAAACGGCCCAACAGTCCGCAGCTTATTTTTTATAAGAACCCCAATCACACAGTCTGCTGCCTGCACAACCAGCATCGCCGCAGTAACGGCAGTCAAAATCCCCGGTGCATTTACCCATACAGGTATGGCAGAAGCACACGCTAACGCCAGGCTCCGTGCAAACATATACATGGCATTCACCTGGCCATTGCCCTTTTCCGATATGACAGCTTTCAATGAAAAGCAAACACCGAGGACTGCGCTGACTAAATTTATATATGCATTGAAATCATACATCAATATCTGCCTCCTGCCATAACATAATCAAGTCCTCGTCTTTTTCCTCTGCAATCTTAAATCCAATTTTCCGGTACATTTGAGCCGCATAGTTCGCCTTCTGGACGGAAAGAGAAACGCGGCTGTATCCATGAGATTTTAACAGAGCCAGAATTTCTTCCATCATGGTGGTTCCTATCCCATACCCGCGATATTCCGGATACAGAGAAATTGCCAGGGAAGGAGTTTGACTGTCAATATGCCCGTAATCATTTATAATGCGTGCCCAAACAGCACCGACGATTTTTCCTTCGATTTCTGCTGCCAGCGCGAAATCGCCGTCCAATTCTCCGAAATGGCTGACATAAATCCACAGCTCCGGCGAAAAAATAATATTTCGAGGAGGCGGCTCGGCGCCGTCAGGAATAAAAATAGCCTCGTATAGAAAATCATTCAGGAGTGGGTATTCGTCCGCAGACATTTTTCGTATTATGTATTCCATAGACATATCTTCTCTATTCATGTGAATGCCGCAGGGAGATTCTCCCCTCTGCATTGTAGCACCCCGCAAAGCGTGCGGCAACTAAAATCATCAGGCCGCCGAAATGAAACTAGCAGTTGTATAGATAAACCTTCAATCATGTGGTAAAATCAAAATGCAAAGATAAAAACGCAGTGTAAGAGAAAATCTCTTGCAGAGCCGGTAGGTAGCCCGGCCGCACCGTCAGGTGTAAGTAACCCTCCCTCCTTAGGGTCGTCCATTCTTTGTTCATTACAATCATTTGGCGTGCGTGTGAAGAATAACAAATACCGCGCCAGTGCAAAGTGTTAAGGAGGAATTGCCATGGACAAAGTATCATGCAGATTGACCGTGTTTTTTGAAGCCCCCTTCTGGGTAGGAGTTTTTGAGCGAATATCAGAGGGAGAGCTATCCGTATGCAAGGTTACGTTTGGTGCGGAACCAAAGGATTACGAGGTAGGCATGTATGTGCTGAAAAACTACGGACATCTGAGGTTCAGTCCGGCTGTGGCAGCTGGTGCAAAAGAAGCTGGCCGCAATCCGAAGAGGATCAAGCGGGAAGTACGGAGTCAGGTACAGAATGCAGGGCTCGGTACAAAATCGCAGCAGGCCTTAAAATTGCAGCAGGAGCAGTTGAAAGCTGAGCGGAAGACTGTGAGCCGGGAAAAACGGGAATCAGAAAGAAAACGCCAGTTTGAACTGAAACAGCAAAAGAAGAAGGAGAAGCGCAGGGGCAGGTAAGGCCTGCCCTGGCTTCATCTGAATGAAATGCAGGAACAGCAGGCAGATTTTGGGGAGGTGACGCAGTATGACCTATTTTACATCAGACCTGCACTTTGAGCATGAAAAAATTATAAGGCATACGGGAAGGCCGTTTGGCAGTGCGGGAGAAATGGACAATGCCCTGCTCCGGCGATGGAACCAGACCGTAGGGCCGGGGGATGAGATCTACATTCTGGGCGATGTCACCATGAAAGGCCCGGAATATGCCGCAGAAATTCTGGCGCAGTTAAAAGGCTGGATGTTCGTGCTGTTCCATTATCCGATTGCGGAGTGGAACGGGCATTTAAAGGAAGCATTTGCCTGCATGGGCATCAGCATAACCATGAGGAGTACAATCGAAAGAATCTGGAAGAAAAGCTTCTGTGGTATGACGTGAGAGTGGATGCCAGTGGCATGAAACCGGTTAGCATAGAAACGATAGCAGCTTTTTTTCGTGAGATATAGGGGGAGAGGCTTTTATGATGCCAGTGAGATTCGATGAATATTTGAAAGAGCCAAAAAGCATGGATTTGGAGACAGCCCTACGGCTCCATGATGAAATGCTGGGGGAAATCGGGACAGATCCGGACTCCGTAGAGTTATATGAAGAATTGTGCCGGGCGGCAGCAAGGTACGCGAATTTCCGTGCCTGGTGGCTTTTGTGGGACAAAGAGAAAAAGGCAGAACAGGATGAAGGACGGACAGCGAGCCACAATGCCCTGATCGTAAAATTCAATCAGCTTGCCAGATACCTGAAAATGCAGGGGAAGACGGCAGCATGGAGAGACGAGTTGGGGTATGAGGAAGAGGATTTGTATTTTAGGAAACGCATCGGGGATTTTGGATGTTTTCTTGCGTTTGTCAATGGGGTTCATGCCAGATAGGTCTGGATCAACACGACATTTCCCCTCGCATTGCCTCTCCCCCCAATCCATGCTATACTGAACCTATAAAACCAAAGCCGGAGGCACACCGCATGGACATAACAGAAAAATACAGATCGGATATCGAGGAAATCCTGTCGCACCGGCATGACAACGGTGCGGATTACTGGGCAACACCTGACCGCAGATTGTTAAAAGGCGCGCCCTTCACGACGTTGGAAAGCGTCCTGTATCTGCTGGAGCTGGGGATGCCGTCGGAAGACGAGGTATTGAAAGGCGCTGCCAGCCTGATTTTTGATGCGCGGCGGGAGGACGGCCGGTTTAAAATTTCGCCCTCCGGCGGGATTTACCCATGCCAGACAGCCCTGGCCGCCAATGTCCTGTGCCGCTTGGGGTACGGAAGCGACGAACGTCTTCAGAAGACATTCACATACTTTCTCGATACACAGGAGCCAGACGGCGGCTGGAAATGCAGGAAATACAGCTTTGGTCACGGCGAAGAGACCGAACATTCCACACCCTATACGACCCTGGTGGCGCTGGACATGTTCCGGCACTCCCCGTATTTTGGCCATGATGCCAGGCTGGAAAAAGCTACGGATTTTTTGCTGGAACATTGGGTCATCCGCAGGCCCATCAGCCCCTGCCATTACGGGATCGGAACCAGGTTCATGCAGATTGAGTACCCATTCCGCGGCTATAATCTGTTTTATTATGTGTACGTCCTGTCCCATTATGAAAATGCGAGGAAGGACATGCGCTTTTTGGAGGCCTTTCATGCTTTGGAACAGAAAACAGAAAACGGGAAAATCCCAGTTGAACGTGTAGTCCCGAAGCTTGCAAAGCTCCGGTTTTGCAGGAAAGGGTGTGCGAGCGAGGCAGCCGCAGGGCGCTGGAAGGAAATCCTTAAGAATGTGAAAGGGGATGCCGAATGAACGGCGGATTACTTTTGATTCCGTTTCTTGCAGTCCGTTTTTTGCTTCCGCCGCTTTTTTCAAAGGAAGCACTCCGGCGCGCCGCCTATTTTGCACCGGTGGCGGGCGCGGAACGAACGGCTTATTTTGTGTACCAGATCTCCAACATGGCCGTATTTCTGGCATTATTTTTCCTGAAAATCGAGACCAGGCGTCCATGGCTGCTTTACGGTGGCGCAGCATGCTATCTTGCCGGGCTTTTCCTGTGCGCGGCCGCCCTCATCAGTTTTTCTGTGCCGGATGAGACAGGTTTTAACAGAAACGGCCTTTACAGGTATTCCCGCAACCCGATGTATGCAGCATACTTCATCTGCTTCTTTGGAATGGCACTCTTGCTGAATTCCCTGTTTTTGCTGGTGCTGGTATTCGTCTTCCAGATTTCCGCCCACTGGATCATCCTTTCCGAGGAACGATGGTGCATAGAAAAATTCGGCGATGCGTACCGGCAGTATATGGAAGATGTGGGGCGTTATTTTTCCTATCACAGAAAAAGGAGGACATAAAAAATGGCTGAATCGACGATCCGGGCCGTGCTCCCGGCAGATATCCGCACCGTCTGGGATATTGTCACGAATGTTGACGGCTACACATGGCGCAGCGACTTAGACAGGACAGAGCAGGTGAGCGGCACGCAGTTTGTGGAATACACCAGGGACGGATATCCCACGACCTTTACGGTCACGCGGGAAAAGCCGCAGGAATGCTGGGAATTCGATATGGAAAATACCAACATGAGCGGGCACTGGACGGGGACTTTTATTTCAAAAGGCGGAGAAACAGAAATCTGCTTTACGGAACGTGTGACGGCAAAAAAAATCTTTTTAAAGCCCTTTGTAAAGCGGTATCTGAAAAAACAGCAGGCACAGTTTGTCGCAGATCTGAGGAAAGAAGTGCTGCGGCAGCGATCTGGTTCCTCTTTATAGACGGGCCTTGAATCTGCGGCAGGAGCCGCCTCTCGGGGAATATCATAAAGGAATATCCCACAACCCTTTGACAAAAACATCAAAATGCGCTAGAATATAAATTACCGACATATGTCGGAAACCAACAGAAAAGCTGCAAAAACGGCAGCAGGAGGCAGAACATGGCAAGACCGCCAAGATGCAGACGGGTCTGCAAAGAACCGGCCTGTGAGACATTTTTCCCCGACGGGATCCCCGGCGGGACGGTGATGATGGGGCTGGACGAATATGAGACAATCCGCCTGATTGATTACGAAGAAATGACCCACGAACAATGCGCCGCCCAGATGAATGTTTCCAGAACGACGGTGACGGAAATCTATGAGCGGGCCAGGCGAAAGCTGGCGGACTGCATCGTCAACGGAAAGTGCCTTCAGATTTCCGGCGGGCATTACCGGCTTTGGGGCGGCACACAGCGGCCGGCCGGTGAAATTCATATCGAGAAAAAAGGAGAAAAGGAAATGAGAGTAGCAGTTACCTATGAAAACGGACAGATTTTCCAGCATTTTGGACACACCGAGCAGTTTAAGCTTTACGATGTGGAAAACGGGCAGATTGTCCGGGAACAGGTTGTGGACACCAACGGGAGCGGACACGGCGCTCTGGCCGGCTTTTTAACAGAGTACCAGGTTGAAGTCCTGATCTGCGGCGGAATCGGCGGTGGTGCCCAGAATGCACTGGCGCAGGCGGGGATCCGGCTGTACGGCGGTGTCTCCGGGAGTGCCGACGAGGCCGTGAAAGCCCTTGCGGCGGGAAAACTGGACTATAATCCCGATGTTCAGTGCAGCCATCATGACCACGGCCATGACCATAGCTGCGGTGATCATGTCTGCGGCAGCCATGGCTGCCATCATGAAGCGTAAACGGGAGGAGATTTCCGATGGAAATTTCTGTACGCAAGGCCGGAGATGACGACCTGGACCGGGTGGAGGCGCTTTATAATGAGTTAAATGACTACCTGGCCGTCCACGATAACGGCCCGCGGTGGCGGCGGGAGGTGTATCCGCTCCGTTCCCATGCCGAAGAAGGGCTGGCGTCAAAGAGCCTGTATGTGGCGGAATCCGGCGGGAGGCTGGCCGGCTCTGTGATTTTACTCCAGGAACAGGGGGAGGTTTACCGTCAGGTGCGCTGGCAGACAGATTTTGATGTGCCGGTGGCGGTGGTTCATATTCTGGCGGTGCATCCGGATTTTTTCGGGCAGGGTGTCGGAAAGGCACTTCTGGACTTTGCGGCCGGCTGGGGGCGGCGGCATGGAAAGAAGGCCATCCGGCTGGACACGTATGAGGAAAACTTCCCGGCCATCCGCCTGTATGAAAAATGCGGTTTTAAACGCATGGGCCGGATTGATTTGGGGCTGGAGGAGATCTACGGTCTCAAATGGTATTATGTCTTTGAAAAACTGATTGTGTGAAAAAATGCCCGGACAGGAGAAGATGCGGCCTGTCCGGGCGATTATGTTCTGGGCAGACTTTTGTAAGTCTGCACGCAGACACAGAAACTCTCCCGCGCAGGAAAACCAGGTGTACGGTGTGTGATATTTGTGGTAAAATATTAAGGAGAAAACAACACGCAGGAATACATTTGCCGCACCGCGCGGCATCCGCACGGCGGCCGCAGACCGGCTGGATTCCTGCGGCCGCTGCAATATAAAAAGGGGGCATCTTCATGGAATACGAGCGCAGGCACAAGGAAGCGCATCCGGTTTTGGCGATTTGCTATGATTTTGACAAGACCCTGTCGCCCGATGACATGCAGGCACAGGGCTACATTCAATCTATGGGCTATGACGTGAGCCAGTTCTGGAGCGAATCCAACCAGATGGCTGTGGACAATGATATGGACAACAATCTGGCTTACATGTATAAAATGGTGCAGGAATCGGAAGGGAAAATTATTTTCAACAGAGAAAAGCTGGCGGAATACGGCTCTCATGTCAAGCTGTACCGCGGCGCTGCGGAATGGTTTGAGCGGATCCGCGCCTACGGGCGGGAGCGGGACGTGATCGTCGAGCACTATATTATTTCCTCAGGACTCAAAGAGATGATCGAGGGGACGGACATTGCAAAGAGCGGCGCCTTTGAAAAAATCTATGCCAGTTCCTTCTATTATAATGAGCGCGGCGTGGCGAAGTGGCCGGCCCAGGTGATCAACTACACGAGCAAGACCCAGTTTTTGTTCCGCATTGAAAAAGGCGTGCTGGACATCAACGATCCCGGCGTCAACGAATATTTTCCGCCGGATAAGATGCGGGTGCCGTTCCGGAACATTGTGTACATAGGCGACAGTGACACGGATATCCCGTGCATGAAGCTGGTAAACGCATACGGCGGCCATTCCATCGGCGTCTATGACCCGGATACCAGGGATAAGAAAAAAGTGTTCAAGATGCTGCGGGACAACAGGATCCGTTATTTTGTCCCGGCCGACTACTCGGAAGGCACGGAATTAGACGGCCTCGTGAAATCCATCATCGACAAGACGGCCGCCTATGAGGTGCTGGAGAACCAGCATTTTAAGAATCTGAATGAGGCAAGCGCCGCGAGGGGAGAAACGTAAAGGCCGGAAAATTTTTCTTGACTTTTCACTTGTCACAGCATATAATAAAAATAGAACATATGTTCTGAATAAGAGCCTGAAAACGACTGCCGCCCATGATTTCACAGGAGGTTCTATGGAAGAAAGAAGCTATCTCTGCATTGACCTGAAAAGCTTTTATGCCTCCGTGGAGTGCCTTGAACGGGGGCTTGACCCGCTGACGACAAATCTTGTGGTTGCCGACCCGGAGCGGACGGAAAAGACAATCTGCCTTGCCGTCTCCCCGGCCATGAGGCGTCTTGGAGTGCCCGGGCGCTGCCGTGTCTTTGAAATTCCGGCGGATATCCCGTACATTATGGCGCCGCCCCGGATGCAGCTCTATATCGACTATTCTGCCGAAATTTACAGTATCTACTTAAAATATATCGCAAAAGAAGACATCCATGTGTACAGCATCGACGAGATCATTGCCGATGCGACGGAGTATCTGGGAATGTACCGCATGACGGCGCGGGAACTTGGTATGACGATCATGGAAGACATCCGTCAAAACACCGGAATTACCGCAAGCTGCGGGATTGGAACGAATATGTATCTGGCGAAGGTGGCCCTGGATATTACGGCAAAGCATACGCCGGACAGAATCGGGATCCTGGATGTGGATTCCTACCGCAGGACGCTCTGGGACCATAAGCCGATTACGGATTTCTGGCGGATCGGAAAGGGGATTGCAGGCCGCCTGGAACAGTGCGGCATTTCTACAATGGGACAGCTTGCCCATGCAGACGAGGATATGCTGTACCGCATGTTCGGTGTGGATGCGGAGCTGATGATTGACCATGCCTGGGGAGAGGAAACGGCGCGGATGGAAGACATCAAGGCCTATAAGTCCAGGACAAACTCGATCTGCGGCGGTCAGGTTTTGGGATGCGATGCCGATTATGAGGGCGGGCGGCTCCTTGTGAAGGAAATGGCTGATATGATGAGCTTGGAGCTGGTGGAAAAGGGGCTGGTGACGGATTCCCTGACGCTCCATGTCGGCTACAACAGCCGCCTGGCGGCAAAACCGGCCCATGGAACCATCCATATGACGGTGACAACCAGCTCTGCGAAGAAGCTGATGGAGTACGCCGGCCGGCTGTACGACAGGATCATTGACAGGGAGCTCCCGATTCACCGGATTACGCTGACCTTTAATAACGTGGTGGATGAGGAATTCCGCCAGTACGACATGTTTACGGATCCGGCGGAACTGGAGCGGGAGAACCGCCTCCAGAAGGCCATGCTTGATATTAAGGAAAAGTTTGGAAAAAATGCAATCTTAAAAGGCATGAATCTCCAGGAGGGCGCGACGGCCAGGGAAAGGAACCGGCAGATCGGAGGGCATAAAAGTGGTGAGTGAGACAGAAAAAGACACATACTATATAAGGCCGGAGCGGGTGCCTGGACGGCCGCAGATGACGAGAGAGGAGCGGGCAAAGCAGTTTATGCCTTTTGCGGCGTTAAAGGGATATCCGGCAGCCCTGCGGAAAAAAGAGAAAATTGTCGTTCCCAAAGCAGAGCTTTCCGAGGAACAGGCAGGCCTTTTGGACAGGAAGCTGCGCTGTGTGGAAAAAAATGATATGGTGTCGGTGATCTATTTCTGCCGGGAAGAGTATCTGAAGGTGACGGGAATGGTATCCCGCATGGATCAGACGGCCAGGATTTTAAAAGTCGTCAATACCAGGATCCCGTTTGACGATATTTACGATATTGCCGTGGAAAAAGCAGGCGCAGAGCCGAGAGAATCTTCGGGAGGCTGACAGGCAGATGAAATATCTGAAATCCTTCTGCTTTGTGAGGCAGGAGCAGGAATTTAATTTCTTTATGGGAATCCGGAGGACGTGTTACGACAGCTATTATCCGTTCCAGGTGCTTTCCAGGATTGGATTCGCGCGGATCGACTTCGAGCCGGTGACAATTTTATACGGCGGAAACGGCACGGGAAAAAGCACGGCTCTCAATGTTATCGCGGAAAAGCTGAACCTGAAGCGCGATGCGCCTTACAACCGCTCCAATTTTTTCGAGGATTATGCAGATCTGTGCGAGTACGAGACATGCTCTGTGATTCCAAAAGAAAGCCGGATTATCACAAGCGACGATGTGTTTGACTATATGCTGGATATGCGGGCCTTAAACGAAGGGATCGACCGGAAGCGGGAAGAAGTGTTTGAGGAGTACCTTGATGCAAAATATTCCAAATTTCGCTTCCGCTCCATGGAAGATTACGACCGGCTGAAGCAGGTGAACCTGGCGCGGCGGAAAACCCAGTCGAAATATGTCAGGGAGAACCTGATGGACAATGTGCGGGAGCGTTCCAACGGAGAGAGCGCGTTTCTTTACTTTTCAGAACGGATCAGGGAGAACGCCCTGTATCTGCTGGACGAGCCGGAAAACAGCCTGTCGGCAGAGCGGCAGAGGGAGCTATCCCGGTTTATCGAAGATTCGGCCAGATTCTTCGGCTGCCAGTTTGTGATTTCCACCCATTCTCCGTTTATGCTGTCAATGAAGGGAGCCAAAATCTATGACCTGGATGAGAATCCGGTGGATGTGAAGCGGTGGACAGAGCTTGGAAACGTGCGGGAATACTTCTCATTTTTTAAGGAACATGAAAAGGAATTTGAGAAATAAAGCGGTTTTACGTGGATTATAGATTTCTTTTACGCCTGAATGATAGAAAAAAGCCGAAAAAAGGAGTAAGGTAGCAATGAACAGAAAAAATATGGAAAATAAAGGAGGAGTTCGTTGACGTATAAGGAAATGAAAAAGAATGAAGAAGTTCTTGCATATTTAAAGAAAGGAAATGAAAACCTGGGAGTCCTGGGCTTTACCGATCATTCCAAGGCGCACTGCACCGTAGTGGCAGAGCGGGCGGAGCTGATTCTCCGGTCACTTGGATATTCGGAGCATGATGCAGAACTTGTAAAGATCGCCGGCTTTATGCACGATATGGGAAATGCCGTTAACAGGAGCCGCCATGCGGAATACGGCGCACTTTTAGCAGACAGGATTTTATCCGGGACGGATATGCCCGTGGAGGACAGGGTAACAATCGTGGCGGCCATCGGCAATCACGATGAATCGACAGGAGGGGCAGTGGATGCCATTTCCGCGGCGTTAATTCTGGCTGATAAAACAGATGTGCGAAGGAACCGGGTGCGTACCAAGGAAAAAGGCAGCTTTGATATCCACGACCGGGTCAATTACGCCGTGACAGAGGCGAAGCTGAAGGTCAATGCGGAAAAGCAGGTGATTACGTTGAACCTGAAAATTGACGAGGAAATCTGTTCCATGCTGGAGTATTTTGAAATTTTCCTGGGACGGATGCTGATGTGCCGGAGAGCGGCAGAAATGTTGGGCGTCAAATTTAAGATGACGGCAAACGGAAGCAAGGTCGTCTAAGGACGGAAGCTTACAAAAGAAAATACAGGCAAACGATACGAAAGCGGCGAAACGCAAAAATCAAAAGAAAGGCGTGACGGCGTTTTTTTGTATCTTTGGCGCTGTGTCAATGGACGGAATCAATATTCCGGGACAGGGCTGCGATAACGCAGCACGGCCCCGGAAAGCGCCGAAACGGGCGCTCCCGGGGCCGCAGGGAAAAGTGATTTGGTTTACAATTTCATCATTCCCGTGGCAGCCGAGTGATAGATCGGCTTCCATTCCACCCTGCGGACGAGGGCGGACAGAGAAATCGGGATATACGTGAACATGAAAAGCGGGAAAGTAAACAGGTAAACCAGTTTTTTCCACGCCGGCGCCTGAATCTGCCGCCATTCACAGAGCACGGTAATGAGGCCGTAGACAAAAAGGCCGGCATAAAATTTCCATACGGCCGCGAATATGAAGCCAAAGGACATGTCAAGGATCCTGGCGGCAATGTGCGGCGGCTGTGTCAGGCAGACAAGGCAGAGGAAGCCGTTGAAGGCAATGGTTAAAAGCGTCAGCAGCATTCCGGGAGCCACCGTCATGAACATGTCATAGCAGGACCAGCCCTGGCGGTCAAAGCGCAGGCAGTTTTTTAAAAGTGCCAGGCTGTACTTGGCATCCACCTGATAAAAGCCCTTGGACCACCGCAGCCTTTGATCCCAGGACTGGCGGAAGGTGGTGGGCTGTTCGTCGTAGACCACAGCTTTACCGCAGTATCCGATTCGGTAGCCCTTGATGGCACTGTCCACGGAAAACTGGATGTCCTCCGTGAGAAGATAAAAGGGCCAGCCGCGGTTTTCCCGGATCACGCGTCCGGAAACAAGGAAGCCGGTGCCGGAAATGTGGCAGTTGGTTCCGAGAAGCATCCGCGGGAGGTTCAAAAGCCTGGCCTCCCGGAGGAACCAGATGGAATATCCGGCGGAGATCCAGTTGCTGCCGAAATTCTTGGAATTGCGGTAGCAGGTCAGGACATCGTATTTGCCGGTATCGAAGGTCTTATTCATTTCGGCCGTGAAATCCGGGTCAATCAGGTTGTCGGCGTCGAAGACAAAGTAGCCGTCGTAGTCATCGCGCCCGTCCATGCTCAGATGGTGGAAAAAATAATCCAGCGCATAGCCTTTGCCGCGCTGTGTCTGGTTCTCGCGCTCATAGACTCTGGCGCCGGCCTCTCTGGCGATCCTGGCCGTCTCATCTGTGCAGTTGTCTGCGATGACATAGACATCCAGAAGCCCCTTCGGGTAATTCTGGTTTTTCAGGTTCCGGACAAGTTCGCCGATGACGGCCTCCTCATTCCTTGCTGGAATAATGGCGGCGAACCGATGGAAGCGGGAAGGCGCGTGTTCCTTCCTGGTTCTTCTTCCGTGCACCAGCCCGATCACCAGATAGACGAGCTGGTAAAAGTAGGCGGCAGTCAGGATGACTGCAATCGCCAGGTTAAACCACTCTGTAAATTGAATCAGTTTCATAATACTCACCTTTTATGATTGTTTCAGCTTTCCGGCAAAACGCCGGTTCCCCGTCCGGCGGGAGCGGGAAATGCATTCCGTGAAAAACAGCCTTTCACAGCAAAAGCACATATTTAGATGTTCCCATATCATAGCATATTTCTGGATGATTTCAACGGGGTTCACAAAATATTCAAGAAGTTTATAGAATTCTTTCTAATTCGTAAGAAATTGTAAAGGAAAAATTGTGGTATTTTTTTGCAAACCATAAGAATAAATTGCAGGCGAACAGAATACAAGCGCAAAAAGTGAGAAATCCGGCGGCTCCTTTGGCACTGTATCAGTAAAAACAGACAAAAATTGCAGGAAGCCTAAAATGTCCCGGTGTCTGCCAGAGAATAAAATGCGAATCCGAGCCAGACTGCGGTACCATGTTGAATCCCGGCAAGTTTTATGATATACTGGGAACACTTCCAGAAAACGGCAGACAGGAGATATTTCATGGAAAAGGAAGAGATCAGAAGAGAATTTTGGGAACGGCTTAAGACGGCGGAAAAGGTGCTCATCGGCATCGGAAAAGAGTGGGACACCGGGAGCGGAAAGAGCCGGGATGAAGTAAAAGCGGCGGCTGAATCGTTGAAAAAAGTGACAGGCGGAAAGGATTGTTATGTAATTACCACGTTAAGCGGCGATGCCCTGGACGCCCTGGAACCCTTCGCCGGTCATATGGCGGCGCCTCTCGACGTATCTTTAACGGAAGAACAGTGGGATGCCTATATGAAATGGCTGTCTTTTACGCTGAACAGGAATACGCTGCTTCTGGAACTGGGAGAAGATTTTTCTCATCCGTCCCTGATCCGCTTCCCCTTTGAAAAGACGGCGATGCTGAATCAGAAGGCGTTCCTTTTCCGGGTCAATCAGAAGTTCTGCCAGATCCCGGAAACCCTGAAAGGAAAGGCTGTCTCCGTCCCGGAGGATTCTGCGGCGTTTGCCGCCGGTCTTTTGGAAGAGCAGGGCTGACGGAAGAAGGAACGGAATAAGAATAGAGAAACAACGGAGGAAACACATGGCAGCGATCAGCAACGACTGGCTGGAACCCATACAGGGGGAATTCCGGAAGCCATATTATAAGAAACTGTACGAAACGGTAAAGCACGAATACGAAACGAGGGCCGTTTATCCGGCGCCGGATGATATTTTCAATGCCTTTGCGTTTACGCCCCTTTCCAAGGTAAAGGCAGTTATCCTGGGACAGGACCCGTACCATGAGCCGGGACAGGCGCACGGCCTCTGCTTTTCTGTCAAACCGGATGTGCAGATTCCGCCGTCCCTGGTAAATATCTACCAGGAACTCCACGAGGACTGCGGCTGCTATATTCCCAACAACGGCTACCTGAAAAAATGGGCGGATCAGGGAGTCCTCCTTTTAAATACGGTTCTCACGGTGCGCGCCCATGCGGCCCATTCCCATAAGGATATCGGATGGGAGACATTTACGGACGCGGCGATCCGGATTTTGAACGAGCAGGACAGACCCATGGTGTTTATCCTTTGGGGAAAGCCGGCGCAGAGCAAGAAGGTGATGCTGACGAATCCGAAGCACCTGATCCTGGAAGCGCCGCACCCAAGCCCGCTGTCCGCTTACCGCGGCTTCTTCGGAAGCAGGCCCTTCAGCAAGACGAACAAAT
The DNA here is from genome assembly GCA_018223415.1 of Eubacteriaceae bacterium Marseille-Q4139. Lineage (NCBI taxonomy): Bacteria > Bacillati > Bacillota > Clostridia > Eubacteriales > Eubacteriaceae > Eubacteriaceae bacterium Marseille-Q4139. The sequence continues at coordinate 2,759,408 of JAGTTQ010000001.1, forward strand.
ATCTGAAGGAAAACGGCCTGGAGCCCATCGACTGGCAGATTGAGAATATCGGATAAGGAGAAAAAGAATGAATGCGTTTGTTGAATTCCTGAAAGTAGTGGTGATGGGCCTTGTTGAGGGCTTTACCGAATGGCTGCCGATCAGCAGCACAGGCCACCTGATTCTTGTGGAAGAGATTGTAAACATGAACGTGTCGGAAGATTTTATGAACGTCTTCCGCGTCGTGATCCAGCTCGGCGCCATCTTGGCTGTCGTTGTCCTCTATTTTCGCAGGCTGAACCCCTGGGACAGGGAAAAAAAGGAGCCTCAGAGGCGCGCCACCTGGCATTTGTGGTTTAAAATCATCGTTGCCTGCCTTCCGGCGGCTGTTGTGGGGCTTCTCCTCGATGAGTTTCTTGATACATACCTGATGAACCCGTATGTGGTAGCTGCGATGCTGATTATATACGGCATCCTGTTTATCGTTCTGGAAAAGCACAACGAATATGTGGACTTTCCGATTAAAAAGGTTTCCCAGATCAGCTACCTGAATGCGTTTTACATCGGGCTGTTTCAGCTTCTGGCGCTGATTCCCGGTACCTCGCGGTCAGGCGCGACGATTCTCGGAGCCATGCTGCTCGGCTGTTCCCGTACGGCGTCGGCGGAATTCACCTTCTTTCTGGGAATTCCGGTGATGTTTGGCGCCAGCCTTTTAAAGGTGATCCATTACGGCCTGAACTTCCCGGCCATCGAAATTTTCTATCTGATTGCCGGAATGGTGATCGCTTTTGTGGTTTCGATGTATTCCATCAAATTCCTGATGGGCTATGTGAAGCGCCATGATTTCCGGTTCTTCGGCTATTACCGGATTATCCTGGGAATTATCGTTATGGTTTACTTTGGCCTGTCGGCCTTGTTAGCTGCATAAATCCTAAAAAATGTCTCTTTCCTGCGCTTTTTTCATTTTTCACATATCGGTGCGAGATTTATCACACTTTAGTCACAATTCCCTGATAGACTATGCATCAGAAAGAAGGAAAAAAGATTTAACGCAATCGTAAGGAAGGAGACTTTTTTATGTACGATGAAAATAAATGGAATCAGGAAAATGAAAATAAAACCGCAGAAGGCGGGAATACCGGAGCAGAGGAGAGCGGAAGAAACCAGGTATTCGGGACGCTCTCATACGGGAGCCAGGAGACGCAGGAAGGACAGAGCACCCAGAACAGCAGCCAGTCCTATCCGGGAAGCCAGAGCACCCAAAACAGCAGCCAGCCCTATTCCGGAAGCCAGGGCACTCAGAACAGCAGTCAGCCCTACCCTGGAAGCCAGAACGCCCAGAACGCCGGATCCAATCCGCAGCCTGGCTATCAGAGAAATCCGTATCAGAACCAGAACGGACAGAACCGGAATCCATATGCCGGCCCGTATCCCTATCAGGGACAGAATTATTATTACGGCCAGGCGCCGCAGGACAACCGGAGCAATAACGGCGGTCATCGCCAGCCGAAGAAAAAATCCTATGTAAAAACGACAGCCCTTGTGACGGCAGCGGCCCTTTTATTCGGCGTCGTATCCGGCGGCACCATGTTCGGTGTCAACCGGGCGGCGGAGCTTCTGTTCCCGCAGCCGGAGGAGACGGCCCCGGTGAGCCTGTCGACAACGCAGACCGTTGCCCCGGCCCAGTCCACTTCCGCCGCTGACTCCAATGGCGTCATCATTGAGGACGTATCACCGATTGTAGAAGCGGCCATGCCGTCGGTCGTTGCCATTACCAACACAATGCTGTACCAGAACAATACCTGGTTTGGTGCGACGCAGACCTACGAGGTTCCGAGCAGCGGCTCCGGCATTATCGTAGGGCAGAACGATACGGAACTTCTGATTGTGACAAACAACCATGTGATCGAAGATTCCACAAGCCTTCAGGTTACATTCATTGACGAGAGCACCGTAGATGCGGCCGTAAAGGGCACAGACTCCGAATCCGACCTGGCAGTCATCGCCGTTCCCCTTGACAGCATTTCGGCCGATACGAAGTCCCAGATTAAAGCGGCGACCATGGGCGACTCGGACTCCCTGAAAATGGGCCAGGGCGTTATCGCCATCGGCAATGCCCTTGGACTTGGCCAGAGCGTAACCGTCGGCCATGTGAGTGCACTGAACCGTGAAATCAACGTGGATGGTTTAACAAAGACCGTCATCCAGACGGATGCGGCCATCAACCCCGGCAACAGCGGCGGCGCACTGTTAAACGCCCAGGGCGAACTGATCGGCATCAACGAAGCCAAATACGCATCTACGGATGTTGAGGGCGTCGGCTATGCGATCCCGATTTCCCTTGTGAAGGACACCATCGAAAACCTGATGAATAAGACTACAAAGGTAGAGCTTCCGGAAGAAGAACAGGGCTACCTTGGAATCCAGATCCAGAACATCAATTCCGCGACCTCCCAGATGTACGGGATGCCGGAAGGCGTCTATGTCTATAAGATCACGGAGAATTCGGCGGCGGCCAACTCGGATCTCAGGGAAAAGGACATCATCACGAAATTCGACGGCGAGACGGTACACTCTTACGCAGATCTGACAGAGCTTCTGACGTATTACAAGGCAGGCTCGACCGTGACCCTGACCGTACAGCGTCTGGAAAATGGCGAGTACACGGAAAAAGAGGTAGAAATCACTTTGATGAACCGTCCTGTGGACGAACAGGATCCGGGAAGCATCCAGGGATAAAAGACAGGAAGGAACAAAAAATCCAGAAAGCCCGGCAGGCATGCAGACGGCATGTCTGCCGGGCTTTGGCTTACGACATGCTTCGTCGCAGAAACACAGCCATGCAATTCATCATTGACCGGCCCATTTTCCGCGTCTGCCACTTGCGGCGGCATGTAAAATGCTATATAATAATTCCTTGTATGGAAACAGAGAAAAGAAGTGAACACCTGCGGCCGGGAAACTGCCATGTGAAAGCCCCGGCGGCTGAAAAATAAGGAGAAAAATTTGGACGACAGAGAAAAAAACACATCAGGACATGACGACAGTGAATATGAGAAGGTCTGCTATGTGTGCAGGCGGCCGGAAAGCAAGGCCGGAAAGATGATTACGATGCCTCCCGGCATCGACATCTGCCGCGACTGTATGCAGAAAGCCTTTGACACCGTGACGAAAAGCGGCATGGATTTTTCCAAATTCTCGGGAATCCCGGCCAGCCAGTTCTGGCAGACGCCGTCAGGCACTCCGGCCAAAGAGGAAAAGCCGGAACATACCGAGGAAAAAAAGCCGGTTCCCGCTGCAGAAAGCAGCGAAACAGGTGAGGTGCCGGAGGAAGAAACCGCCGCGGAGACAGAAAAAGAGGAAAGCGAAGAACAGAGCCCGTTTTCCGGAGCTATCCCCTGGGGGAACATGGGATGGGGGATCCCCTTCGGCCAGCTTGATCTGGGCGGCATCCCCGGCAGGAAACGCGTAAAAAAGAAAAGCGGCGGGAAAAAGAAGGAGCTCTTTAAGCTCAGTGAAATCCCGGCGCCCCATGTCATAAAGGAACAGCTCGACGAATACGTGATCGGCCAGGAAAAGGCGAAAAAGGTGATTTCCGTGGCCGTCTACAACCACTATAAGCGTGTCTTCGACCGGACATCGCCGGACGCCGAAAAATACGGAAAAGATGTGGAAATCGAAAAATCCAACATCCTGATGATCGGCCCGACGGGAAGCGGAAAGACATACCTTGTAAAGACTCTGGCGAAGCTTCTCCACGTGCCCCTCGCCATCGCCGACGCCACCTCCTTAACTGAGGCCGGCTACATCGGCGACGACATCGAGAGCGTGATTTCCAAGCTTCTTTCCGCGGCAGACAATGACGTGGAAAAGGCGGAGATGGGCATCGTCTTCATCGACGAGATCGACAAGATTGCCAAGAAAAAATCCACCAGCACCCGCGACGTCAGCGGCGAATCGGTGCAGCAGGAGCTTTTAAAGCTTTTGGAGGGCGCAAAGGTGGAGGTGCCGGTGGGCACGAACCAGAAGAACGCCATGACGCCCATGGAGACCGTGAACACGGACAACATCCTCTTTATCTGCGGCGGGGCGTTCCCGGATCTGGAAAATATCATCAAGGAGCGGCTGACGGAGCATTCTTCCATCGGCTTTGAGGCTGACTTAAAGGACAAATATGACAGCGACCCGGACATTCTCTCCAAAGTGACAAACAAGGATTTAAGAAATTTCGGCATGATTCCGGAATTTCTCGGGCGCCTTCCCGTGACGGTGACGCTCCAGGGCCTCACGAAGGAGTTCCTGGTGCGGATCTTAAAGGAGCCGAAGAATGCCATCTTAAAGCAGTACAAGAAGCTTCTGGAGATGGATGAGGTTCATCTGGAATTTGAGGACGACGCGCTGGAATGGATCGCAGAGCAGGCCCTTAAAAAGGAAACCGGCGCCAGGGCCCTGCGGGCAATCATCGAGGAATTCATGCTGGACATCATGTACCAGATCCCGAGGGACCCCGACATCGGTTCGGTGACGATTACCCGCGCCTATCTGGAAAACAGAGGCGGCCCGCGTATTGAAATGCGCGGCGCAGAGCTCCCCGCGCAGACGGCTTCAGGCTCTTACACTTAAAAATGCCTGGTACAAATCCAGCGTCCCGTATCCGAACTCCCTGTTCGGGTATGGGATCGCTGGATTTCTTTGTGCGCCGCGGGTTAAGTAGGTCTTTACGACAGACGTTGTCATGAACGGCTCATTCTGTTCCAGGATGCCCCAGGACATGAGAACGGCCGCGGCGCCTGCCACATGGGCGGCGGCCACGGAGGTACCGGTCATCCGCGTGGTCGGAAGGACGCCGGAGACGGCCGCCCCCTGGACGTCGACGCCGGGCGCCGCCAGATCCGGCTTTATGAGACCGCTTCTCGTGTAGCCGCGGCTGGCGTGGATATAGAGGCTGCGCCTGGAATGGTCGTAGGCCGTGACCGTAATGGGAAACTGGGCGTTTCCGGGATCCGTAAGCGTCGTGTTGGGATCCGGGCTCAGAAAATACGTGGAGTCGGAGACGAAGCCGCGGCAGGGGAGCCAAATGTGGAACACGCCCTGGAAATACAAGGTATTGTAAACCCGGATGTGCCAGATCCCGGGGAGCGGGTCCAAAAAGCGCATAAAAATAAGCTGGCTGCCGGTGACAATGTCTGCAATCCGGTAATAGACGGTAATTTCCGTCTGCTCTAAGAGAAAGGAAATCCGGTTTTCTCCCGAAGGGGAGACAGGGAGCCGTTCCACTACCTCGCCGGTGGGCGAGACAAAGCCGACGGAATACACCTCGGCGTCGTAGGCCCACAGCTCCATGCAGAAGCCGCGCTCGCCATCGCCGACGCGAAGCTCCACATCCTGAAATTCCTGACCGGGTGTGACGTTCCCAAGATAATGATGGCCAAAGCCGGTTTCGTTGCCGGCGGCCGTGACGACACAGATGCCGAGGGTGTTGCTGATGGATTCCAGGTAGAGACCGAGAGGTGCCTTCCCGTCGTGGCTCCCCTGGTTGGTGCCGATGCCAAGGCAGATGACGAGCGGCCGGCCCAGGCGCCGGGCCAGGTTTACGAGATAGGATACGCCCATCATGATATCGTTTTCCTGATAGGCATGGGCATCCTCCCGGATCAGGAAGAAATCCCGCAGGTACCGCTTGGCCGGCTTCAGCTTGACGGCGGCAAGGATGGCCTTCGGCGCAGCGCCGGTGAAATCGTCGTCCTCGGAGACGTTTCCGGCTGCGATGGAGGCAAGGAACGTGCCGTGGCCGATGGTGTCGGCTTCCGGGACGATGGAGGACGGGTTATCGGAACTGAGAGCTTCGTTGATCTGGGCCCTTGTGTAGAGTGTCCCGTAGAGCGGGGAGAAATAAGTCCCCTCAAAGCCGTCGCCAAATCCTGCCGTCTGATCCCAGATTTCCTCGATTCGGGTAGTGCCGTCCGGGTTTAAAAACAGGGGATTTTCATAGTCAATGCCTGTGTCGACGAAGCCGATGATGACGCCTTCTCCCTGGTTCCCAAGACTCGGGGAGCGGGCGGCTGTCAGGATGCCGGACGCCTCCATGCTTGTGGAATCCAGAAGGGAATAGAGCTTCGGGATTCCGGAATAGGTATAAGTGGACAGCGTCAGCGGGAGAAGAGGCTCCAGGGGAAGATAGACGACGGCAAACTGCTCGTTTACGAAGTCAATGCAGTCGGTGGGATAGCCGTTTAAAAAGTCCCTGGAGGGTATGTAATAGCGGGTGATGAAATCGGCATACGCTTCCGATGCCACGTTTTCCGTACATGCCATTTTGATACTCCAAGAGAAACTTGCTTATACTATATGAAGAAATCGGCGGTCGGGTGCATGGATCCGATGGAAAAACATGGACTTGACAGGGAAAATAGTGTAAGATATAGAAAAAGCTTCCATAACCGGAAAGGAGTCAAACAATGATTGGATTTTTGGGACTTGGCACGACGCTTGCATTTCTGGATCTGGCTGTGAAAAATCAGATTGAAGCGCAGGAGCCCGGAGAGTTTCCGCGGGAACTTGCCGGGACAAAAGGGAAAATAAAGCTTTACAGAAATCACAACGCCGGATTTTCCTTCGGCGTGTTAAAGGACAACCGGGAGCTTGTGGAGACGGTGCAGCTATCGGCGCTTTCGGCGGCGGCCGGAGCCTGGGCCTGGATGCAGGGAAAGCGCGGAAACCTCCTGGAAAAGCTGGCTTTTACGCTGTTTCTTGCCGGCGGCGCCAGCAATTTTTACGACAGGAAAAAACGCGGATATGTGGTGGACTATTTTAGCATCCAGTGGAAATCTCTCAAAAAAGTGGTGTTTAACCTTGGGGACATGTTCATTTTCCTCGGCTCGGCGCTCCTTGTGATTTCCCAGGCGGCAGAAATCTTTAAGAAAAACTAAGAAAAAGGACGCGTTTACTTTTTTCGGGGGATATAGTAAAATAAGCGGAAGAAACCGGAAGCGGAGGAACACATGAAAAAGTATGATTATGTGCTGGCAGGCAGCGGCCTGTTCGCAGGAGTATTTGCGTATTTTGCAAAAAAAGAGGGAAAGACCTGCCTGGTGGTGGAAAAGCGCGGCCACCTTGGCGGAAACATTTACTGTGAGGACATCGAGGGCATCCATGTCCATAAATACGGCGCCCATATTTTCCACACCAGCGACCGTGAGGTCTGGGATTTCGTCAACAGCCTGGTGGAATTTAACCGGTACACCAACAGCCCGGTGGCAAACTACAAGGGCGAGATGTACAACATGCCTTTCAACATGAACACGTTCAGCAAAATGTGGGGAATTTCCACGCCCGACGAGGCGAAAGCCATCATAAAGGAACAGAGAAAGGTCATCAAGGGCGAGCCGAAGAACTTAGAGGAGCAGGCCATCAGCCTGGTGGGAACCCATATTTACCAGAAGCTTGTGAAGGGCTACACGGAAAAACAGTGGGGCAGGGACTGCAAGGATCTCCCGGCCTTCATCATCAAGCGCCTGCCGGTGCGCTACACCTACGACAACAACTATTTCAACGACTTGTACCAGGGCATCCCCATCGGCGGCTACAATAAGATTATTGAAAAGCTGTTCGAGGGCTGCGACGTGATGCTAAATACGGATTATCTGGAAAAGAAGGAGTATTTCGACGGCCTGGCAGACAAAGTGGTTTACACCGGCACCATCGACAGCTATTTCGGCCACCGGTTCGGGAAGCTGGAGTACAGGAGCCTGCGGTTTGAGACCGAAGTCCTCGACACCGACAATTTCCAGGGCAACGCCGTCATCAACTACACGGACCGGGAGACGCCCTATACGAGAATCATCGAACATAAGCATTTTGAGTTCGGCATCCAGGAAAAGACCGTTATCACAAAGGAATACCCGGCCGAGTGGGCCGAGGGCATGGAGCCGTACTATCCGGTAAACGATGAGAAGAACCAGGAGCTTTACAGACAGTACGCCGCCCTGGCTGAGAATGAGGAGAACGTGATCTTCGGCGGCCGTCTGGCGGAATACAAATATTACGATATGGACAAGGTCATCGCGTCCGCGTTTGCATGTGTAAAGAAGGAGTTTGGCCATGCATGAATTTTATGAGCCGGAGGTCTTAAAAAAGCTTCAGGATACGGAGCTTTCCATGTTAAAGGATTTCATGGAGCTCTGTGATTCCCACGGGCTTTTGTACTTCGGCATCGGCGGCACTGGGATCGGTGCACTCCGCCATCAGGGCTTCATCCCCTGGGACGACGACATCGACATCGCCATGCCGCGCCGTGATTTTGAAAAGTTTCTCCGCCTGGCAAAGAAAAAGTGGCAGGGGAAATATTACATCTTAAACAATAAGACAAACGAAAACTACCCGATGATGACCACAAGGCTCTGCAAATGCGGCACGGTTTTCCAGGAAAACGTCATGCGGGACGTGGACTGCCCCTTCGGCATTTTCTTAGACCTTTATGTCATGGACAACATCGCCGACGGGAAACTGGCCTTACAGGTGCAGGCCTGGACGGCGTGGTTCTGGAGCAAGCTTCTCGTGCTCTCCTGTATGGAAAAGCCGTATCTGGCCCAAAAGGGCATGAAAGCCGAGGTTATCTGGGCCGTCTGCCGCGCTGTTCACGGCCTTATCCGGGCACTGCATCTACGTCCGGCGCTGTTTCGCGCCCACTGCGAGGCGGCCTGCCGGAAATACGAGGGGAAAAAGACGAAGCGCATGGCGTTTCTGCCGGATACGAACCCGTTCTGGAATGTTGTGAATAAAGAAAAAATGTTCCCCTTAAGGCGCCTGCCCTATGAGGACACGTACCTTTACTTCACCAACGACATCGAAACCATCATGGAGAGCCAGTACGGCGACTACATGACGATGCCGCCGGAGGATGCGAGAAAAACCCATTATCCCTACCGGCTGGAATTCGGGGACGAGGCGTAAAGAGAAAAGAGGAAAAACAGCATGTATGTGAAGGAATGTGTGAAGGACATCGAGCGCATCGGCGGGCGCCAGGGACGCCTTGATTTTCTGCGGCTCGATATGAATGAGAACCCGGAGGGGCTTCCGGCGGATTTTGTGGAAAAGGTCAAGGCGGAGATGACGCCGGAATTTTTCTCCACCTATCCGGAGCCGGAAAAATTCCTCGGGCTTCTTTCCGATTATCTCGGAGTCGGCCGGAAAAATCTCTGCGTCACAAACGGCTCCGACATGGCAATCCGGTATCTCTTTGAGGTGTTCGGGCGTCCCGGCTCGTCGGTGGTGACGGTTTCTCCCACCTTCGAGATGTACCGCATCAACTGCCTGATTTTTGGCCTGCACCACAAGCCGGTTTCCTACAATCCGGATTTCACCCTGGATTTTCAAAAGGTGCTTGCGGCCATCACCGACGACGTCAGCATCGTCGCCGTCTTAAATCCCAACAACCCCATCGGCACCGTGTACAGCGAGGAACAGTTCGACCAGATCGCAAGGCGGGCGGCCGAAGTGGGCGCGCTGGTGATTGTGGACGAGGCGTACCATTATTTTTATGACAAGACGTTTCTTCCGAAAATTTCGGAGTACGATAACGTGGTGTTGATCCGCACCTTTTCCAAGCTGTTTTCCCTGGCCTCCTGCCGCCTCGGATTTATCGCAGGAAACGAGACGCTGATCCGCTATATCTGGAACGTGCGTCCCACCTTTGACACCAATGCCGTGGCACTGAAATTCGGCGAGCATTTCCTTTCGGAGCCGGGGCTTTGCGAGCACCTGGTGGCTGTGGAGAGAGAAGGACGTGAGTATTTGAAGGCCTCCTTAAGGGAACACGGCTATGAATATTTTGCGGAAAACGGGAATTATGCGTTTATCCGTGTAAAAACCTCCGTAAGCCAGGTGAAGGAGCGGCTGGAGGAAAAGAAAATTCTCATTAAGACCTACGGCCAGGAGATGTTAAAGGACTATATCCGCATTTCCACAGGAAGCAGGCGTGTCATGGAACAGTTTACAGAGGCACTTTACGAGGTAGACCGATGAAAGCATTTATCCTGGCGGCTGGAAAAGGGAGCCGCATCAGCAAATATCTGCCGAATATCCCAAAATGCACGGTGGATGTGGGCGGAAAGCCGTTAATAAAAAAGACCGTGGAGATGCTCCTTCATAACGGCATCGAGACGACGGTGATCGTCGGCTACCGCCACAAGGAAATCGAGCGGGCGCTTGAGGGGCTTTCCGTCCACATCGTCCACAATCCCTTTTACGACGTGACGAACAGCATCGGCTCCCTCTGGATGGCGGAAAATGTCGGGCTTTTGACGGCTGAGGACGACGCCATCGTGGCAAACGGCGACGTTTACTGGAGCCAGGAAATCCTGGATTTCATGATGCGCCAGGAAGAAGACGTCTTTCTTCTTGCTGACTCCGACCGGGTCGCCGACGGGGACTATTTCTTCGGGACGGAAAACGGCATGCTAAGGCGCTACGGGAAAGAGCTGACCCTTTCGGAGCGGGACTGCGAATACACGGGGATTGCCGTCATGAAAAAATCGTTCCTTCCGGCGTTCCTTTCGCGGATGGACGAGCTGGTGGACGCCCAGTTCCACGGAAAATGGTGGGAGGACGCCATCTACTCATTAAGCGGTGAGCGGGATATCGCCGTCAAGGACATCCGGGGATACTTCTGGGCCGAGGTGGACTTCATCGAGGATTACCGGAGGATCCTGGACTACATTTCAGAAAAGACAGGGATTCGGACCAATGGGAGCATTATCACGCCTGATCATCGGGGATGACAGGAAAAATACGGAAAAACGGAATATTCTCTGGAACATGGCCGGGAGCTTTCTCTATGCGCTGGCGTCCATGGTGTTATCCATCGCTGTCATCCAGATTGCCGGTGAGGACGCAGGCGGGATTTTCACCTTCGCCTACACCACCTTTGGCCAGCACATGTTCATGGTGGCCTATTTCGGCATCCGGCCGTTCCAGATCACAGACACGGGAAACCAGTATTCCTTCGGCGATTACCTGGGACTGCGGCTTCTCACCTGCCTGTTTGCGCTTGCTATCGGCGCCGTCTATGCCGGCATCAATGGCTATACCATTGAAAAGGGTGCGACGGTCTTTTTGATGGTAGTTTATAAGGTCATCGACGCCCTGGCGGATACCTACGAGGCGGAGTTCCAGCGGTGCGGGCGGCTGTACCTGACGGGAAAGTCCAACGCTTTCCGGACGATTCTCTCGGTGACGGTGTTCCTCTCGGCGCTTGCGGCCACAAAGGATCTCGTCGTCTCCAGCGCGGCGGCTGTGGCAGCACAGATCGCAGGCTTTGTGATTTTTGATGCGGCCGTGATAAGAGCGCTTCCGGACATCGACTGGAGGCGGGGAAAAGGGAAGATGAAGCTTCTTTTTCTCAACAACACGCTCCTTTTCTTTTCGGTAATCCTGGATTTTTACATTTTTTCCGCGTCAAAATACGCCATCGAAGCCTGCATGGCGGACAGGGATATGGCGGTGTACGGGGCCATATTCATGCCCACCAGCGTCATCAATCTGGTGGCCGGCTTTGTGATCCGGCCGTACCTTACAAAGCTGGCTTTTGCATGGGAGATGAACCGCATGGGTCATTTTAAGGGAATTATCGCACGCCTGGCGGCAGTGATTGCCGGCCTTACGGTTCTGGCCGTGGGCGGCGCCTGGCTCCTCGGCATCCCGGTGCTTGGGCTTTTATATTCCAACATCCGGTATGCGCTTTCGGACTGCCGGCCGGCCCTTGTGTTAATTATTGTCGGCGGCGCCTTAAATGCGTTCATGAACCTGTTCTATTATTCGCTCATCATCATGAAAAAGCAGCGGTTCATTTTCGCCGGTTACGGCCTTACGGCGCTTTTGGCCCTGTTTCTCTCGGAGCCCTTTGTCCGTGCCATGGGGATTTTCGGCGGGGCAGCCGCTTACGTGGTTTTGATGGCTGTGCTGGCGGCTTTGTTTGGCATTTTGGCTATGTACTTTATCCACAGGAAAGGAAGGGACGGACAGTGAAGCATGTGCATGCGTTTGTGATCTGCGCCTATGGAGAGAGCCCGTATCTGGAGGAATGCATCCGCTCCTTAAAAGCGCAGAGTGTGAAGACCGATGTCCTTCTCGCCACCTCCACGCCCTGCCGGTACATCGAAAAGCTGGCGAAAAAGTATGGAATTCCGGTGTTTTCGCGTGACGGAAAGAGCGGGCTTAAGGAGGACTGGCTGTTTGCCCTTAAGACAGCGGGGAACGGCCACAGCCTCGTGACTTTGGCCCATCAGGACGACCGGTACCACAGGGACTATGTGAAGACGCTTTTAAACGCATATAAAAAATACCCGGACATGACGGTGTTTGCCAGCGATTACGTGGTTTTAAAGACGAAGGAGGCCAGGCTCTCCGACGGGACGCTCTACCCGGTGCAGACGCGTGTGAAGGCGGCGGATTTCGTGCGGTTCGTGAAGCTCATTCTGCGGCTCCCGCTGCGGGCGAAATTCCTGGCCCATTTACAGGCAGTGAAGAAAAGCGCGCTGGTTTTCGGAAATTCCGTCTGCTGCCCGTCCTGCACTTATAATTATGACCTGATCGGGGATGGGATGTTCGCTTCTGATCTGGAATTTGCCTTGGACTGGGATAATCTCTATGAGCTGGCGCTGCGGCCGGGGCGTTTTGTTATAGAAGAAAAGCCGTTAATCGCCTACCGTGTCCATGACGGGGCGGCCACGAAGCAGTGTATCGAGGACAACCGGCGGGCAAGGGAGGAAGCCGCCATGTTTGGGAAGCTCTGGCCGGCGTGGGCGGCAAAGATCCTGATGTTTTTTTATAAGGGCGCATACGGCGCTTACGGAGAAGAGCAATGAAGATTGACGTTGTGATCCCTGTTTATAAGCCGGACGGGCAGTTTTTAGAGCTCATCAGGCGCATAAAAGCCCAGACGGCGGCGCCGTCGAAAATCATTCTCATGAATACGGAAAAGGCGCTCTGGGACGGCTGGTTTTCCGGACTTTCTGAAAAGGAAAAGAAGCTGGTTACAGACGGCGTTCTGCTGTCCCATGTGACAAAGGACGAGTTCGACCATGGAGGTACCAGGGATGAAGGCCTGCGAAAGGGAGACGGGGACGCCGTGGTTTTCATGACCGACGACGCTCTTCCGGCCGACAGACACCTCCTTGAGCGGCTTACGGCGGCGCTCTTTTCCCGTGACGACATTGCGGCAGCCTACGCCAGGCAGCTTCCCTCTGAGGACTGCCGGGCCATCGAGCGGTACACCAGGAGCTTTAATTATCCGAAGGAGAGCCGCATAAAGACCATCGCTGACAAAGAGGAGCTGGGGATTAAAACGTATTTCTGCTCCAACGTCTGCGCGGCCTACCGGCGGGACAGGTATCTGAAGGCCGGCGGCTTTATTAAGAAGACGATTTTCAACGAGGACATGATTTTTGCGGCGAAGCTAATGGAACATGGCTACGCCGTCTGCTATGTGGCCGAAGCGAAGGTAATCCATTCCCACAATTATTCCTGCATGGAGCAGTTTCGCAGAAATTTTGACCTGGCCGTGTCCCAGGCCGACCACCCGGAGGTGTTCTCGGGGCTTAAGTCCGAGGGCGAGGGGATCCGGCTTGTGAAGCAGACGGCTGTGTGGCTTGTGAAAAACGGAAAGCTTTGCATGGTACCGTATTTGGCAGTAAACAGCGGTTTTAAATACATGGGATATCTGGCCGGGAAGCGGTACCGGAGTTTTCCGCGGCGGCTGATCCTGCTTTTTACGATGAACAAGAATTACTGGAAAGGATACAAAGGAAGCAATGTCTGACTTGCTGATTATCATTCCCGCATACAACGAGGCGGAGAACATTGAGCGGGTGGTAGACCGGCTGACGGCCGAATTTCCCCAGTACGATTATGTGGTGGTGAACGACGGCTCCAAAGACCGGACGGGGGAGATTTTGAGAAAGCGGCATTACAATTATCTGGAGCTTCCTGTGAACCTGGGCCTTGCCGGCGGGTTTCAGGCAGGGATGCGCTACGCGCACCGCAAGGGCTACGCGTATGCGGTTCAGCTGGACGGGGACGGCCAGCACCGGCCTGAGTATCTGGAGGCAATGTTAAACAAGATGGAAGAGGGCTATGACATCGTCATCGGCTCCCGGTTCGTCCACGCGAAAAAGCCAGGCTCCATGCGGATGCTCGGGAGCAATCTGATCGAGGCGGCCATACGGCTCACGACCGGAACAGATATCAAGGATCCCACCTCAGGGCTCCGGATGTTCAACAGGCGGATGATCGAGGAGTTTTCCAGGGGCCTAAACTACGGGCCGGAACCGGATACCATCTCTTACCTCTTAAAGCAGGGGGCAAAGGTGGCAGAGGTGCCCGTTATCATGGATGAGCGCACGAGCGGCGTAAGCTACCTGACGCCGGTCAATGCGTCACGATATATGATTCAGATGCTGGTTTCGATCCTGTTAATCCAGAATTTCAGGAAGCGGGAAATGTGATGGGAGGCAATGGAGAGTTATGACGTTAATGCTTCGTATTGTGCTGATTGCGGCGTCTGTCCTTACGGCCCTTACGGTGATGCGGCAGATCCGGCAGGCGAAGATGCGGATTGAGGATTCGATTTTCTGGATCGGGTTCCTTGGGCTTTTGACGCTTTTCAGCCTGTTCCCGCAGATTGTTTACTGGATGTCGGATCTTTCGGGAACCCAGACGCCGGTCAACTTTATCTTTCTGTTTGTAATCTTCGTCCTGATTGTCCGCATGTTCCGGATGACCGTGAAGATTTCCCAACTGGAAGCAAAAGTGCGGGAACTGGTACAGCTTTTGGCGATTGAGGATCATGCCAAGAGAGAGAAGGAAGAAAAGGCCGGCGGCCGGAGGGACGGGGAATGAAACATCTGCGGTGTTTTGCGGGGCCGTCTGCGGCGGCCCTTCTTGTGATTTTGGCTGGCCTCTGGCATTTTTTTGATACGGCGGCCGGGGCTTCCGGCTCCGGGGATCTCTGGCTTACAGGGATGTACTGGCTGCTTTTTGCGGCGGCGGCCGCAGCGCTTTTTCTGGCCGGATTTCTTCTTTTTAAGAAAGACGTCAGGTGGGAATGGCGGTACCCGGCGGCCGTTGTTTCCTTTGGGCTTTTGTATCTATTTGTGCTTCCGCCGCTTTCGGCGCCGGATGAGATTTCCCATTTTGTCAGTGCCTATGAGCTTTCCAGCTGTCTTCTGGGAACGGAGGCGGCCGATGAAAACGGGTATGTGCTGATCCGGCAGGCCGACGATTTCCTCCAGAACATCTACGGCGCAGAAGGCGATGAGGAGCGGATTTCTCTGGGGCGGGAGCTTGATGAGGAAACCTACCGGATTCTCAGGGAGAAAAATGACGGGCTTTTTGTGAGTGCGCCAGAGCAGGCGCTTACGCCGTCGGTGTACCGTTCGGTGAAGACGACGCCGCTTTCGTACCTTCCGCAGGCGCTGGGGATTGTGGTTGCCAGGCTGCTTCGTTTAAACGGCGTCTGGCTTTCCTATCTTGGACGTGTCTTTAACCTTTTATTTTTTGCGGCCATGGGAACGGCGGCCATCCGGTTTCTGCCCTTTGGAAAGCCGGTGTTTCTCGGCGTATCCCTGCTTCCGATGGCGCTCCATCTGGCGGCATCCTATTCCTATGACGCATTCGTCATGGGGCTCTGCTTTTTTTACGGCGCTTACTGTCTGAACCTGGCCTTTGTAAAGCCGGAGGTAAAGCGGCGGGACGCGGCCGTTTTGGCGGCCGTCATGGCGGCGGTGGGGCCATGCAAGATGATTTATGCCGTTGTCATGGGCTTTGCGCTTTTAATTCCCGTGAAAAAATTCGGGAGTGTGAAAAACTGGGCCGTCTCGGCGGCGGCCGTATTTCTCGTGTTTGCGGCGGCTATGGCGCTTGTAAACGGCGGCACCATCGCCGGATACGCGGCCGGAAGCGACACGTATGTGTCCTGGGCGGCGGAAGAGGGATATTCGATTCCCTATATTCTCCATAATCCGGCGGACTTCCTTGCGATTCTCTACCGGACGGCGGCCGTTCAGGCGGAGGAGTGGTACGTGACGATGATCGGGGGAAAGCTTGGGAACCTTGACCCGGTGCTTTCCGTCCCGTTTTATATCGTGGCTGGCATGACGGCCTGCCTGTTCGGTCTTTCCGTGAGAAAGGCCGGGGAGGCGTTGTATCTTAGAACAGCGCAGAAGGTGTGGATCTTATTTCTGGCGGCCGCCTGCCTTCTCGGGCTCATGGCGGCGATGCTCGTGGGCTGGACGCCGTTAAGCTCCCAGGTCATCGCCGGCGTCCAGGGGCGGTATCTGCTTCCGTTTCTTCCGTTTGTGCTTATGACGGTGAAAAGTGAGAGGCTGGTGCGGACGGCAGGGAGCGACGAGACGCTTCTTTTTTACATCTGCGCCATGGACGCATATGCCCTTCTCAGGCTATTTAGTATTGTCAGCATGCGGTTATAGTGGTATCATGGACTGGAAAACCGGCCATGCCGGAGCTTTAAAAGGATTTTTGATGAAAAACAGATAAAGAGAGGTAAAAAAATGGGAAAAATTACAGTAACGCCATGCGAGGCGGATGGAATGACGATTGAGGGGCTCTATGTGATTGAGCCGACGGTTTTTAAGGATGAGCGCGGTTATTTCATGGAGACGTACAACCAGAACGACTTTAAGGAGGCTGGCCTTAACATGGTTTTCGTCCAGGACAACCAGTCCATGTCCGTAAAAGGCGTGCTCCGCGGCCTTCACTACCAGAAGCAGTTCCCCCAGGGAAAGCTGGTGCGCGCCGTCCGCGGTACGGTGTTCGACGTGGCCGTCGACCTTCGGACAAATTCCAAAACCTACGGGAAGTGGTTCGGCGTGGAACTGTCTGCGGAGAATAAAAAGCAGTTCTACATTCCCGAGGGCTTTGCACACGGCTTCCTTGTCCTCTCCGACGAGGCGGAATTTGCCTATAAATGCACAGATTTTTACCACCCCGGCGACGAGGGCGGCCTTTTATGGAGCGATGAGACCATCGGCGTGAAATGGCCGATCCCGGAGGGCATGGAGCTTATCATCTCCGAGAAAGACAAAAAGTGGGGCGGCTTCGGCGACACATTCAAGTTTGAGAGGTAGTTTGACGCGTGAATTATACGGTATCACTTTTAAAGGAACTGGTGAAGAAGCACCGCCTCGTCTGGGATTTGGCGAAGGCGGATTTTAAGAAGCGGTTTGTCGGCTCCTATTTCGGCATCGTCTGGATGTTTGTCCAGCCCATCGTCACTGTGCTGATTTACTGGCTGATTTTCGGCCCCATCGGCTTTAAGAGCGCGCCGCCGGTGCCAAATGCGTCCTATGTCCAGTGGCTCGTGCCGGGCATTGCGCCGTGGTTTTTCTTCTCCGAGGCCTTAAACTGCGGGACGGGCTGTCTCCAGGAATACAATTACCTGGTGAAAAAGGTGGTGTTCCGGGTGGAGATTCTGCCGGTCATCAAGCTCATTTCCTGCCTGTTCGTCCACTGCTTTTTCGTGGCGATCATGTTTGTGGTGTTTTTAATCAGCGGGAAAATGCCGATGGTTTCCTGGCTCCAGATCGTTTATTACGCCTTTGCGGCGTCCATGCTGGCGTTAGCCATTTCGTATTTTACAAGCGCCATCCAGGTATTTTTTAAGGACATGGCGCAGATTGTGAGCATCTGCCTCCAGTTCGGCATGTGGCTGACGCCGATCATGTACAGCGAGCAGCTTTTTGTGGACAAAGGCTTTACGATGGCGCCGTTTATCTTAAAGCTGAACCCGTTTTATTACATTGCGGCCGGCTACCGGGACAGCATGCTGACCGGCGACTGGTTTTTCATGAGGCCGACTCTGACCGTCTATTTCTGGGGCTTTACCCTGGTGATGATGGTTGTGGGGCTCAAGGTGTTTAAGCGGCTGCGCCCGCATTTTTCTGATGTACTTTAGGAGGGACCATGTCTGAAAATGCCATTGAAGTAAAAGACGTGACAAAAATATACAGACTGTACGAAAAGCCCATTGACCGGCTGAAGGAGTCCCTGAGTCTTACCCACAAGGAATATCACAAGGATTTCTTCGCCTTAAACAAGCTGTCCTTTGACGTGAAAAAGGGCCAGACCGTCGGCATCATCGGGACAAACGGCTCGGGGAAATCCACGATTTTAAAGATTATCACCGGAGTCCTGACGCCGACCACCGGCACAGTCATGGTGGACGGGAAGATTTCGGCCCTTTTAGAGTTAGGCGCCGGCTTCAACATGGATTATACCGGCATCGAGAACATTTACATGAACGGCACTATGATGGGCTTCACGAAAAAGGAGATGGATGAAAAGCTTCAGGAAATCCTGGACTTTGCTGATATCGGGGATTTCGTCTACCAGCCGGTGAAGACGTATTCCAGCGGTATGTTTGTGCGGCTGGCCTTTGCCCTCGCCATCAACGTGGAGCCGGAAATCCTGATTGTGGACGAGGCCCTTTCCGTCGGCGACGTGTTCTTCCAGGCCAAATGCTACCGCCGGATGGAGGAAATCCGAAAGAGCGGCACGACGATCCTCATGGTGACCCACGACATGGGCAGCATCATCAAATACTGCGACAAGGTGGTGCTTTTAAACCGCGGCGAGTTCATCGCCGAGGGGCCGGCCGGGCGCATGGTGGACTTATATAAGAAGATTCTGGCAAACCAGATGGATTCTTTGAGGGAAGAGCTGGAAAACGACTATTCCGGCGGGATGGATGAAGACGGCAATACGGCCGGTGACGGCAGCCAGCCAGACGCAGATAAAGGTGCGGCCAATGGCCGGGGAGCAGCCGGAAACGGGGCAGCCGACGGCGGCGGGCTTATGAAGGAGAAAATCACCATCAACGAGAACCGCACTGAGTACGGCGACGGCCGGGCGGAGATTTTTGACCTTGGGCTTTTGGACGCGCGGGGGAACTTAACGAATCTCCTTTTAAAAGGCGAGATGTTCACGATCCGGGAGCGGATCCGCTTCCATGCGCCGTTAAAGAACCCGATTTTTACGTACACCATTAAAGATAAAAAGGGTACGGAGCTTTCCGGCACCAACACCATGTACGAGGGGACGGACGTGAAGCCGGTGGAATCCGGCGATATCTACGACGTTTCCTTCACCCAGAAAATGACGCTTCAGGGCGGGGAATACCTGCTTTCCATGAGCTGTACCGGCTTTGAGGGCGAGGAGCTTGTGGTGTACCATAGGCTTTATGACGTGGCGAATATTACGGTGATTTCCAATAAAAACACCGTGGGCGTCTACGACATGGAATCCCAGGTGGAGGCGAAGCTGACGAGAGGACAGTCATGATGGATTACAGTTATGAAATTCTGGATTTGTTAAAGAAATATGACGGGGACGAGCAGGCGGCACTGGCGGGCGAGAAAAGCCCGCAGTGCCTTTATGCGTTTTCGCCCCTGCGGGAAAACCTGCTTGAGTGGGCAGAGATAAAAAAGGAAGACCGGGTGCTCCAGATCGGTTCTGACTACGGGGCGCTCACGGGACTTCTTTCTAAAAAAGCCGGGGAGGTCGTGGTGTTGGATGGCCGCGACGAGAACCTGGAAGTGAACCGGCTCCGCCATAAGGACAGGGAAAATATCCGGTACGTGCGCGGGCGGATGGCAGGCGAAGAAACAGATGGAGCGGGGCTTCCCGTGATTGCAGACGGGTTCGGGGAGCAGGAATACCGGGAGTACTTTGGCGGCGGCGCCGGAGAAGGGGAGACTCATCAAACCGGTAGGCGGCATGAAAAAATGCCGGTCTCCGAGCTCATGAAGGCGCCCTTTGACTATGTGATTCTCATCGGATACCTGGGACAGAACAAAAAGGAATGGGCATCCAGGATCCTTTCCTGGGCGGCCGGCTTCCTCCGCCCCGGCGGGACGCTTTTTGCGGCGGCGGAAAACGAGGCAGGCGTCCGCTACTGGATGGGAGCGAGACACACGGAAGAAGCGTTTTTGGAGGCAGAATTCCGAGGACTGTTTGAAGAACTGAAGGCAGCGCACGGCGGGGATTACCTGATTTATTATCCTGTGCCGGATTACCGGTACCCGGTGACGCTTTACTCGGACGCCTATCTTCCGAAGACCGGCGACGTGACGAATATTTCAGCGCGGCTTGACGGGCCCGGCTTCTGGTTCGGAAGCGAGGAGGAGGCCATGGCGAAGGCGTGCCAGAACGGGGAGTTCACGAAATTTGCCAATTCATTCCTTGGCGTCTGGGAGAAAGGGAACCTATGAGACGGATTGAGTATGTAAAATATAACAGAACGCGGGCGGAGAAATTCCAGTTAAAGACGGAAATCATCCGGGAGGACGGCGTGCTTTTCGTGGAAAAGACGGCGCTCACAGAGGCGGGAGCCGCCCATATCCGTTCGTTTCGTGATAAATATGAGAAAATCCGGGATTTGAATCCGGGGATTCGGTTTTTAGAGCCGCGGTTTTCCGAAGACGGGAGAACCGTCGGGTTCCCGTACCTTGAGGGAGAGACCGTAGGAGACCGCCTGGGGAAAGAAATCCGTATGGGTGAGGTGCCCTATGAGGCGCTTTTTGAGGCTATGCGGCTGGTGTTTCCGGAGGATTTTTCGGGGACGGAGGACGGTGACGCAAAGGTTTTCCATCCGTCGCCGGAATTTGTTTCCGTCTTCGGTGAGGTGCCGGAATTTTCGGATCGTGCTGTGCCGGTTTCCAACGTGGACGGGCTTTTTGAAAACCTGATGATTTCGGACGGGACAGTTTACGGCATCGACTACGAGTGGGTGTTCGACTTTCCGATTCCGGCAAAGTTCCTTCATTACCGGAATCTTTTATATTTTTACCGCCGCTATGAGGGGATTTTAAAGGCGGGACAGGAGGAAATCTTTTCTCGCTTCGGCATCGGGCCAGAGCTTCAGGAAATTTTCGCTTCCATGGAGGAACATTTCCAGTCTTACGTCCACGGCGAGGGCAGCTTCCAGTACATGAAGCAGTACGAGCAGGAGACGAAGACCTTGGAATTCCTTCTCGACCGTGAGAGCGAGCTTTATAAGGTCAAGGAGTGGTGCGAGGCCTTAAAGCAGGAAATCGAAGAAAAGGATGTCACCATCGTAAAACAGCAGGAGGTTCAGCGCCTCACCAACAACCACGTGGCGAACCTGGACATCATCATCGGCGATCTGCGCCGGGAGAACGCGGAGATTGCAAAGACCCTTCAGTACCTTGCAAAACACGAAGCCGTCATGTGGAAGGTGTTAAGAAAAATCCATCAGGCAGTGGATAAGGTCATGCCCAAGGGCACCAGGAAGCGGAAAATCCTGGAATACTGCAAAAACACCATGTTTCATCCCGGAAAATATGGGAAGCTCTATTTTTCCGCCGACGGAAGGAACCGCATCCGCGGCGACTTTAAGATCGGCGAGGGATACTTAGAGCATGGGAAGCTCCGGTTTGTGAAAGAAGAGGCGCCCATCGTCTCCATCGTGATTCCGGTGTACAACCAGATTCATTATACTTACGCCTGCCTGCTTTCGATTTTAGAGCACACGAAGGACGTGCCCTACGAGGTCATCATCGCCGACGACGTGTCCACCGACGCCACGAAGGAACTGTTCCGCTATGTGGAAAATGTGACCGTCTGCCGGAATCAGACGAACCAGGGCTTTTTAAGAAACTGCAACAATGCGGCTAAATCAGCCCGCGGCAAGTATGTGATGTTTTTAAATAACGATACCCAGGTGACGCCGGGGTGGCTTTCGTCCCTCGTGGATTTAATCGAGTCGGACGATACCATCGGCATGGTAGGCTCCAAGCTGGTGTACCCGGACGGACGGCTCCAGGAGGCCGGCGGCATCATCTGGAGCGACGGCTCCGGCTGGAATTACGGGAGGTTGGATGATCCGGACAAGGCCGAGTACAACTATGTGAAGGACGTGGACTATATTTCCGGCGCGGCCATCCTGTTATCCGTGAAGCTCTGGAAGGAGATCGGCGGCTTCGATGACCGGTTTGCTCCGGCCTACTGCGAGGATTCCGACCTGGCGTTCGAGGTGAGAAAGGCTGGCTACCGGGTGGTTTACCAGCCGCTCTCCAAGGTCATCCATTTTGAGGGCGTTTCCAACGGCACCGACGTAAACGGCACAGGCTTAAAACGGTACCAGGTGGAAAACAGCAAAAAATTAAAAGAAAAATGGGCCGAAGAATTCAAAAAGCAGTGCGTCAACACGGGAAATCCCAACCCGTTCCGTGCCAGGGAGCGGAGCATGGGGAAACCGGTGATTCTTGTGGTTGACCATTATGTGCCCACCTACGATAAGGACGCCGGTTCCAAAACCACGTTCCAGTATTTGAAAATGTTTCTCAAAAAGGGATATGCAGTGAAGTTCTTAGGCGACAATTTCCTTCACGAGGAGCCGTATTCCACGACGCTTCAGCAGATGGGGATCGAAATTTTATACGGCCCGGAGTACCAGTCCGGCATCTGGGACTGGATCATGAAAAATAAGGATGAAATTGATTTCGCCTACTTAAACAGGCCGCATATTGCCACAAAATACGTGGATTTCTTAAAGAAAAACACGGATATCAAGATCATCTACTACGGCCATGACCTGCATTTTCTGCGGGAATACCGGGAATACGAGCTGACCGGGGATATCCAGAAAAAGCGGGAGTCCGATTACTGGAAATCCATCGAGTTTTCGCTGATGGAAAAGGCGGCCGTCTCCTATTACCCGTCCTACGTGGAAGAGGAAGCCATCCATGCGGTGAAGCCGGAAATCCCTGTGAAGGCCATCACGGCGTATGTGTATGAGAGCTTTTTGGAGAACATTGACCGTGACTTTGAAAAGCGGGAGGGGCTTTTATTCGTGGGCGGCTTTGCCCATCCGCCGAATGCCGACGCCGTCCTCTGGTTTGCGAGGGAGGTATTCCCGAAAATCCGGGAAAAACTTTCCGTAAACTTCTATGTTGTTGGCTCCAAGGTAACGGAGGAGATTAAGGCGTTGGAACAGCCGGGAAGCGGCATCATCGTCAAAGGCTTTGTGACCGAGGAAGAGCTTTCGAGACTTTATGCAGAGTGCCGCGTTGTGGTGGTGCCGCTCCGCTACGGCGCAGGTGTCAAGGGAAAGGTGGTAGAGGCCGTCTATAACGGCGCGGCCATCGTTACCACGTCCGTAGGCGCCGAGGGAATTCCCGAGGCAGAGCATGTCATGCGGATCGCCGATGAGCCGGAGGCGTTCGCGGCGGCTGTGACGGAAATCTACGAGTCGCCTGAGACCTGCCTTTCCATGAGCGAGGCGACCCAGAGCTACATCCGGGAACATTTCAGCGTGGATGCCGCCTGGAAGGTGATCGAAGAGGACTTTACAAAAGAAAGCTAAGAGACGGGCCGGCCGGCACAAAACGGCCGGCCTTCGTGCATGATGAGAATGGCCGGACACAGGCTTTTTGGTCTGCGGCCGGGGAATCAGGAGGTGCGTATGGAAATCCGGTATCCGGATTATTACGGAAAATTTCGCTGTCTGGCGGGGGACTGTCCCGATACCTGCTGCGTAGGCTGGGAGATCCGGCTGGATAAGGAAACGAGAAAGCGGTACCGGCGGGAAGCCATGCGCCGGGATGAAATAGGCAAAAAATTCCGAAAATATGCGAAAAACGGACATCTTGTCCCGGCGGACGGGTTCTGCCCATTCTTAGACGGCCACGGGCTTTGCAGCATCTGCACGGAGCTTGGCGAGGACGCCATGTGCAGAACGTGCAGGCGGTACCCGCGGCACGAAGAGGACTACGGGAGGCTTCATGAGCGCCTGCTTCTTCTTTCCTGCCCGGAGGCCGCAAGGCTTGTGATTTCTGAGGGAAAGGGGGAATATCTGGTAAAGAAAAGGCCAAACCGCCCGGTTTCCATGGCGGGGATCGACGAGGGACTCCTTTCGCTTCTCCTTTCCATGCGGGAGACGCTCTGGCGCATCGGGAAAAACAGGAAGCTTTCCATGGACGGGCGGCTCTTAATGGCTCTTTCCCTCGGACATGACGCCATGCGCCGGCTTCGCGCCGGACGCCCGGAGGAGATTTTGACGCTTCTTTCCCGCTATGAAGCCGATACGGCGCCGGAGCAGTTCCTCCGTCTTTTAAACAGGCGGGAGCAGGCAGAGAGCCGGTTTGCTTTCATGGCAGATTTCATGGAAGTTCTCTCCGGGCTTTCGCCCATCAGCCCCAAATGGCCGGACATGCTGGAACGCTGCCGGAAGACTCTTTATCATGAGCCGGGCTGCCGGGCACGGTATGATGGGGAACGGGAGAAATTCCTTTTGGAAAATCCGGAGCTTACGCTCCATTGGGAGAGGCTCTTCGGATACTTTATCTATTCGTTTTTCCTTTCGTCGCTCTATGACGGGGATGTGTACGGAAATGTCCGGCTGGCGGTTTACTGCACGTTCGCGGTGATGGAACTGGACTTTGCCGAGTGGCGCACGTCCGGCCGCCCGGCAGGCGGATGGGACGGCAAACAGGCAGAAATCTGCCATGTGTTTGCAAGGCAGGTGGAAAACTCGGATGAGAACCGGAAAGTTCTGGCGGAAGCTTTGACGGCGGGACGGTTCGGGATCGGCGAGGCGGCTGCGGGGGTGCCGGTGCGTTTTTAAGCTTTTATCCCACAAAGCAATACACAGGGGTTTGATAAATCGAGATATATTTTTTCGTAAAACTTTCAGCCTGCATATCATTTGAAGCAGAAGATATGCAGGCTGAAACCATATAATCTACTGTGAAAAATGCAGAATATTTCTGAAGTACAGAATTTGTCAGAACTGGCAGATAAATTGATACAGGATGCCATGGAGGCTGGGAACGACGCGTTCCGTTTCAATATGGCGTTTGAAAATATCCGGCAATCAAAGGAAAGTGAGGATACAAAAATGGAATATCAGGTAAAGGTTACGGTATTGGACAAAAAGTTATTTCCGGAGTTACAGGCCAGGTACTGTGCCGTCCCGGACAGCGGAAAATGTCCCTGTTACAATGTCGGCGATGAATTTCTATTTTATCGAAATGATGAGAGGGATGATTATTGGCATATGGGCGCAGGAACGCTGGTAAAGAGCGGCAAGCCGGATGAGGGAGTGCTGATGTCCCCCGGAACAATGCACTGCGGAACGGAAGGAGTTCCCTTTTGCGCGGAAGCCTGGGATGCGATCAGCAGATATATTTATGCAGCTCTTCAGGGCGGGGCGATCATGCGTGGCTGGACAAAAGATGATAAAGTCATGATTGCCTGCTGCAATGACGGTACAAGGCCTGTGATCTTTAAAATTGAGAGAATTGACGTAAGTGAATCATAAGATCGAAAGAAAGAGGGGCGGCCTGTTAAAACGCCGCCCTTAAAACATCCCCGCCCAAGTTCCCGCAGCGCTAAAAAGAAAGCCGCACCCAAACGCCATCAGATGAATCACGAACGTCGAAAGGTTTTTAGAAAAGATGGGAATGTTTCCAAGCACGGCAATCCCGAGAATCCAGGAGGCATACACCGTCCCCGTCTGAAACCGCGGAAGCTCCGGCCGCAGAAGCTGGAACGCGAGAAGAAGCCCAAACAGGGAGAACACGACGGGGGAGCCGCCGATGCTGGTGCTCTCGGGATAAAAGGCCGAGAACAGGAGATTGGCGAGGGTACCGGAGAGGATAGTAAAGACCGTAAGCTTCCATCCTTCCGTCTGTCCGTTTAAAAAGCCGGTGACAAAGTACATGCCGGCGGCGTTGACAGCCAGGTGGAACAGATTTACATGGAGAAGCAGCCCGGTAAACAGCCGGTAATACTCCTTTCCGATTATATGAAGCCCGCGGTTTGCGAAAAGCTTCTGCATGTCCGTCCGAAAGCCCAAGGCATAAAACACAAGCCAGGCAGCGATCCATAAATATCCCGTTTTCATACTCAGTCTCCTTTTCTTATGATTTTTTCTAAGGAACCCCACATCCTTAGATGGGTGCTCGTAAGACAGTAATTCTAAAAAATTACTATTTTACGGCATCTGTCTGACAGGGTTGGAAACAACAATGAAAAGAACGATGTCGAGTCGCATGACCGGCATCGTTCTTTTTTGTAACAAAATATAAAAATACGGAGGTATTCACCATGAAACACCTGTTATCTTGCGAATTTAACCTTGATACCGCTTGTGTAGAGCTTTGCTTTTCAGATGGCAGCATGGTTTCTATTAATACTATCGCCGTTGAAAATGAGGTAGCCAACAATATGTATCAGCGGTCAGAACTTGATTATCTTATCTACAATGACCCTGCCGCATATGCTGATTTAATCCTTAACGGCGATCCAGAAGCCTATCTCAAAGCAGTCACACAGTACAAGCCGCTTGATTGATTTTCGTTATCAAAGTTATCAAACAAGAGCCACCCTGTCATTCAGCGGGGTAGCTCTTGTTTTGGCAAGGATTTGTTCATGAAAAGTTTTACTTTAGCACAATAAATTTTGACCAATCTCTTGAAAATGCGCTCGTTTGTGGGTACAATGGAGTGTGTACACACAAACGATAAGTTGATCTGGATTGTGAGGTAAGTATGAAGTTTGAAGTGACTGATTATCATAGATACTCTTCTGATAGTGAACTGATTGACGATCTTAAACATGTGGCCGAAATTATAAAAAAAGACACTGTTACCTTAGATGAATATAATGATTATGGAAGTTTTCACTCTACGACGTTAACACGAAGATTTGGTTCATGGTTTAAGTGCTTAGAGATGGCTGGACTTTCTGCATCAAGGTCGAGAATTGGAATATCTAATGAAGAATTATTTGAAGAACTTGAGCGTATATGGACAATACTTGGCAGACAGCCGTCGTATACACAAATGCGGGATATGTCTCGTTTTTCGATTGGAACATATGAGAAAAGATTCAACGGATGGCGGAATACATTAAAGGCATTTGTAACCTATATAAATGGAGACGAACATGAAGATTCTGTTGATAAATTACCGCTTGATGCATCAGCTACTCAGAACAGCCTAAACTATCAACATAAAACATCTCGAACGATAAACCTAAGACTAAGGTTTCTTGTTTTACAAAGAGATAATTTCTGCTGCTGTAAATGTGGAGCTTCCCCTGCAAAAGACCAGGCTGTTGAATTGCAGGTTGACCATATTATTCCTTGGTCTAAGGGAGGAGAAACGGTTATTGACAATTTGCAAACGTTGTGCTCAAAATGCAATTTAGGAAAGAGCAACCTTACTCAAGAAAAATAAAAGGAAATCATTAAAACTTATTAACAAAATATGGAGTGCTAATAATGCCAGACAACAGAAATCGTCAGCGCCCGATACAGGTAAAATTCTTTGTGAACGAAAAAGAGCTTGACCTAATAAAACAGAAAATGGCACAGATGGGAACAGACAACATGAGTGCCTATCTCCGCAAAATGGCAATCGACGGGTATGTTGTAAATTTGGATATGCCTGAACTCCGTGAGCTGACTTCCAAAATGAAACGGATATCCAACAGCGAAAACCAGATTGCCAAACAGCTCAACACAACGGGTAACATCTACGAAGCTGACATTGAAGAAATCAAAAAGAATCAGGAGGAAATTTACGAAGGCATTAAAAAAATCCTGCTTTCTCTTTCCCATCTGAAATGATGTCAGCTCCGTAGGAGCGTAGCCGATTTTGAAAAAATCGTCAAAGGGTTTGGGATGCTTCCCAACAAGCTTTTGCAAAAGTCAGCTTCGCTGAAATTTGCAAAACGCACGATGTGTGTACACACGTGCACTGCTTGCCAATTTTGTTTTGACCTTTGTACGCAGATGGAAGATTTACATTTTTCGCAAAATCGGCAAGGCTGTATTTTCTGAAAAATCACAGTGTGCAGTTACACCTGCTGTGCTTGCTATCCCAGAGATACTTTAGAATCAAAGCGAATGAAAAGGAGGCTCGACAGGATGGATGAGAAACAAAAAGAGGAAGAAGTTCGTGAGCTTACTCCCGAAGAAATAGACGATATGATTCTTGAAGAACAGATTGCGAGTGGAGAGTATGACGAGGAAGTTTCCGAATACTACTTCTCCAATCCCGACCCGTATGCCAAGGTCGAGTCTCGCCCCGATGATGCACCAAAGCGTGACATCAAGTTTGATGAGAACGGTAACATTGTTGTAAGAAATCTGTCTGCCTTTTGGCTGCCCGAATTGACAATCGTGGATGAAATCGGCGGCGCAGAATATACCGTTACAGGCAGCTATGAGGGCACGGAAACTCTTGATAAAAAGCTCAAACGCATTATGGAGCAGAACGCTGCCGATGATAAATCCGATATCACGGAGGATGGCGAATGAATAACGACACCTCTCTTGATATAAACAACAATTCCAATCCTGTACAGACAGTTGCCCAACCGAAGGAGGATAACGAAATGTTAAGGGCAACCGACAAAATCACAGCACTTTATTGCAGATTGTCCGTAGAGGACACCAAGGATGAGAAGAAAAACGGCAAAGAGGATTTGTCAAATTCCATCCAAAATCAAAAGGCTATGTTGCTTCAATACGCACGAGATCATCGCTTCCCCCACCCGACATTTTTCATTGATGACGGCTACAGCGGTGTGACCTATGATCGTCCTGGTTTTCAGAAAATGCTTGATGAAATTGAAGCCGGTCATGTGGGTACGGTCATTACGAAAGACCTGTCAAGGCTTGGGCGAAACTCCGCTTTGACGGGACTGTATATCAACTACACTTTCCCTCAGAACGATGTCCGCTACATCGCCATCAACGACCACTTTGACAGCATCAACCCCAACAGCACCGACAGTGACATTGCCGGTATTAAAAACTGGTTCAACGAATTTTTCGCCAAAGATACAAGCCGAAAGATTCGTGCGGTGCAAAAAGCAAAGGGTGAGCGTGGTGAACGATTGACCGTCCATGTGCCATATGGCTACATGAAAAATCCCGAAAATCCAAAGGAATGGATTATTGACGAGGAAGCTGCACAGGTGGTCAAGAAGATTTTCACGCTCTGTATGAACGGGCGTGGACCAAGCCAAATTGCAGACCAGCTTGAAAAAGATAAAGTTCTCACACCTACTGCATACAAAAACAAGCAAGGTGTGAAAACACCGCACACTGAGCCGGAGAACCCTTATCGCTGGCACGAAAGCACCATTGTCAATATTCTTGAACGAAAAGAGTACATTGGCGCAACGGTCAACTTCAAGACCTACACCAATTCTATTTGGGACAAGAAGCAGAGGGAGAATCCCGAAGAAAATCGAGTGATTTTCTACAACACTCATCCTGCCATTATCGAGCAGGAAGTCTTTGACAAGGTACAGGAAATTCGTCAGCAGCGACACAGGCGAACCGCAACAGGCAAGAGCAGTCCGTTTTCGGGATTGGTGTTCTGTGCTGATTGCAAGCAGAAGCTCTACTATTCCACCACCAAGTACTTTGAAAAGCGACAGGACTTTTTTATCTGTTCCACTCACCGTGCCAACAAGGACAAGTGCAGTGGACACTATATTCGTGCCGTAGTTTTGGAGGATTTGGTCTGGAATCACATGAAAGAGGTTATCTCGTATGTGACCCGATATGAAGCACATTTCAGGGAGGGAATGGAGCAAAAACTCCGTCTGCAAAGCGAGGAAACCATAAGGGTATATAAGAAGCGTCTGGCACAGGCAGAAAAGCGTATAGGGGAACTTGACCGCCTGTTTATCAAAATCTACGAGGACAACGCCAAGGGCAAGCTGAACGATGATCGCTTTGCCATGATGAGCAAGACCTACGAGGACGAGCAGGCGCAGCTCAAAGTTGAAATCATAAATCTGCAAAAAGAAGTCGAAGTACAGGAACGACAGATAGAAGATCTTGAACAGTTTATTCAGCGGGCACATAGATACACCGACCTCACGGAACTTACGCCATATGCTCTCAGAGAGCTTGTAAAAGCGGTTTATGTGGAGGCACCGGATAAGTCCAGCGGCAAGCGCAAACAGAGGGTACATATCGAATATGACCTTGTGGGCTACATTCCTGTGGATGAACTGATAAAAGCGGAACAGGCATGACCGAAATCATGCCTGTTCCAAGAAATTCACATATTACTGTTTTACGACCACCGAGCATTATTTCCGCTTCTTTTTCGCCTCGGCCAGGAGCCGTTCAAATTCCTCTTCCTCCCCGGCCGCCTTTAACCTCTCGCGGCGCTGTTCCCGGCGCCTTTTGAGTGCTTCGGCCTCTTTTTTCCGGTTCTGTATGATCCAGTATGCGCCGCCGCCAAGGAGCGCAAGGACAACGGCAGCCAGCACGATAAGCGCGATGGTACCGGCGGAAATGGAACCGCGCGCCGCGGCATCAGAAGAAGCCGGCATGGCCGGTTCCGTTTCAGCGCCAGGAGTTTCGTTTCCGGCCGGCACAGTTTCTTCCGGCGCCTCAGCCGGTGCGGCCGGTGCTTCCTTTGTGAGCAGGAACGCCGTTCCCACCACCCGCTCGTTGTAAGTATAGGTCATCAGGGCGACAGCCCGCTCCGGATGATTTTCCGGAAGCTCTCCGACGGTAAGCTCGGCGTCTTCCAGAGCCGCCTCCAGCGGAAGCGTGATCTGGCTTCCCGGCTCGATCATCAGCTCCGAGGCTTTAAAGGAGCCGCCTGGAAGCTCAAGGGTCTCATCTCCTGTCACGTACCGCTCTTCCGTCTCGGATATGTCCACGTTCTGAAAACTCCGGAAGCCGAAGGAGAGAAGCTCTGTGCTGTCTAAGAAATACTGACGCGGCGAGCCTTTCAGGATCACGGAGACGAGACGCCGCCCGTCCTGCTCGGCGTATGTCACAAGCGTATTCCCTGCGGCGATGAGATAGCCGGTCTTTCCGGCTTTTGCCGGCGCATAGTAATAGTCGTCGTCAGGCTTTAAAAGCCGGTGTTCCTGGGTGACGGTCAGGCCGCCCGGATAGTTGGTGGTTCCGGCAAGCTTATGGCTTAAGGTGGAGCTGATGGAAAGCAGATCCGGGTTATTGAAAGCCGCCTGGGAAATCAGGGCCATGTCGTAGGCGGACACATACTGGGTGTCGCCGTTTAAGCCGGAGGGGTTGTCAAAATGGCTTTCTTCACAGCCCAGCTCCGTAAGCTTTTCATTCATAAGATCCACAAAGGCAGAAATAGAGCCGGCCGTGTGCTCCGCCAGGGCGTTGGCCGCCTGGTTGGAGGAGACTAAAAGCATCCCGTAAAGGCAGTTCTCCACGGTGAGCTGGTCGCCGGCCACGCTTCCCAGTTTATTGCCGCTGTCGGGTTCCACGCTGTTTACGGCCGTCTCCGAAAAGGTGACGGTCTCGTCAAGCGCACAGTGTTCCAGCACGACAAGGGCCGTCAAAAGCTTGGTGATGCTTGCGGGGGGATAGGCGACGTGGATGTTCTGGCCGAAAAGGACGGCGCCGGAATCCATGTCCATGACAATGCCGGCCTCTGCCTGGATGCCGGTGTCGGACGGCCAGGCGGGCCTGGCGTATGCGGTAATGACGAAAAGCTGGCAGGCCAGCAAAACACAGATCAGTTTCTTTATCTTCTGCTTCAATGCGAAATCCTCCTGATTCATTCCATAAAAGTCCTGAAGTTTATCGTACCGTATTTGTTTTCATTATTCAAGTGAATTTTCTGGTCAGGAAAGAAAAACGGAAGAAGGACTGGAAATTGTGCCCTGGTTTGTAGTACAATAATAGATACGCCAAAAAGAAATGCCGCCGGCAGGCCAGAAGCCTTTTCGGCCGCCATTTCCACGAAAAAACGAGAACGAAGCGAGGCTTCAGAAAGAGAGGAAAACATGGAAGATCAACAGAAACTCGTGCTGTTTGAACAGACGCCGATTCCGCGCGCCGTCATGCAGCTTGCAGTCCCGACAATTTTAAGCTCCCTGGTCATGGTGCTTTACAACCTGGCCGACACCTATTTCGTAGGCATGCTTAACGACCCCATCGAAAACGCAGCCGTGACGTTAGCGGCGCCGGTGCTTTTGGCCTTCAATGCGGTCAACAACCTGTTCGGCGTGGGCAGCTCCAGCATGATGAGCCGGGCCCTCGGCCGGAGAGACTACGATACGGTGTACCGCAGCTCTGCCTTCGGTTTTTACTGCGCCGTCTTCTTTGGAATCCTGTTTTCCGTCGGCTTTACCGTATTTAAGGAACAGTTCCTTGTGATTCTTGGGGCCAGCGCCGAGACGTCTGTCCAGACAGCCGGATATCTGAAATGGACAGTGACCTTCGGTGCGACGCCTGCAATCTTAAACGTCGTCATGGCATACCTGGTTCGTTCCGAGGGCTCCGCTCTCCATGCCAGTATCGGAACCATGAGCGGCTGCCTTTTAAACATCGTCCTTGACCCGTTTTTCATCCTCCCGTGGGGGCTCAACATGGGCGCAGAGGGTGCCGGTCTCGCCACCTTCCTCTCCAACTGCGTGGCCTGCCTGTACTTCTTCGTGCTGCTGTTTGTAAAGCGCGGGAAAACCTATGTCTGCATCAACCCGAAAATGTTCCGGCTGGACAAGGCTATCGTCATCGGCGTCTGCGGCGTCGGGATTCCGGCCTCGATCCAGAACCTGCTTAACGTAACCGGCATGACGGTTTTAAACAACTTTACGTCGGCCTTCGGCTCCGATGCCGTTGCGGCCATGGGCATCACCCAGAAAATCAACCAGGTGCCCCTTTACATATCCCTGGGCCTTTCCCAGGGCATCATGCCGCTCATCAGCTATAACTACGCCAGCGGAAACATTAAGCGCATGAAAGGGACGCTGACCTTCTCCATCAAGGTTGCCCTTACGTTCATCACGACCGTTTCCGTCTGCTATTTCCTGGGCGCAGACGTGATGGTGCGGCTGTTCATGAAGAACGAGAGCATCATCGCATACGGGAGCCGGTTCCTCAGAGGCTTCTGCCTGGGCCTTCCGTTCCTGTGCATGGACTTTATCGCGGTGGCCGTGTTCCAGGCGACGGGCCTTGGAAAATATGCGTTCCTGTTTGCCGTGCTCCGGAAAATTGTGCTGGAAATTCCGGCCCTGTATATCTTAAATCAGTTGTTCCCGCTTTACGGCCTGGCCTACGCACAGCTTACGGCAGAGTTAATCCTGTCTGCGGCGGCAGTGATCGTCCTTGTGCGGCTGTTTAAGAAATTAGAAAAAACCATGGCAAAGAGGGAGTAGCCAATGACAGAAGTCACCCTGAACCAGGTACGCAGTTTCAGGCTGCGCGCCCACCATCTTGACCGGGAATACGGGAAAACAGAAGTTTACCGGGCGGCGGGCGCCTGCGGTCTCCAGAATTCGCCGCCGGGGGCCTGGGAGACGGCGCTTTATAACCGGATCCCGGAGTGCGGCAGAGAAGAGATGGAGCGGCTTTTGTACCGGGAGAAAACGCTTCTTCAGGCATGGAGCTTCCGCGGCCTGCCCGTCATTTTCCCTGCCGGTGAGAGCAGCGTCTTTCTCGGCGCCCTTGCGGCGCAGGGAGAAGAACCGTGGATTTATACGGATGGGATCGGCCTGGCGCTGGATTTTCTGGGGCTTTCATTTGAAGAGGTGTTTGAAATCTTAAAAGAGGTGATTACCGGGTTGGACGGAAAGACGGTTGTCAGCAAGGCAGCGTTGGATCAGATGCTGGCCGGCTGGATGCGGCCGTATATCCCGGAGGGAAAAAGAGCCCTCTGGGACAGCCCGTCCATGTACGGGAGCCCGGATAAGCAGACGGTTGGCGGCGCGGCCGTCTCGTTTCTGCTGCGACCCTGTTCGTTTCTGGGACTTGCGGTGTTCGGGGAGCGGGAAAAGACGAGCCCCTCGTTTACGTCGTATAAAGGCTGGCTCGGCCATGAAATGAGGACGGACGAAGACGCCGTCCGAAATCTTGTGACGAAATTTCTGCACTGCTACGGCCCGGCATCGCCGGACATGCTTGCGGCGTTCCTGGGCTGTTCCAGAAAGCAGGCAAGACGCATGTGGGGCACTGTTTCGGACGGGCTTTGCAGCGTCACCTTCCTTGGGAAAAAGAAATATGTCCTGGAAGAAGACATGGACGCGCTGGTTTCTGCGCCGTCTCCGGAGCGGGAGCTTGTCCTTCTTGGCGGCCATGACCCGTTTCTCGATCAGAGGGACCGGCTCGTTCTCCAGCCGGATCAGTCGCTCCATAAAAAAATCTGGAAATTCGTCTTCAATCCCGGCGTCATTTTGCTTCGCGGAGAGGCTGCCGGCGTCTGGACAGGGAAAAAGACGGCGAAAGGCCTGGAAGTAAAAGGCGAGCTCTGGAACGAAGAGGTGGAGAAAAAAGAGGTTCTGCGGCTGGCCGAAGAATACGCGGCCTTCCGGGGAGAACCTCTGGCGTCGTTTGAACTTTGATTGCACCGCCCTAAATCCAGCCGCCGTCAAGACCGATGACTTGTCCCGTCAGGTACTCCGGGGCCTCTGCCAGCTTAAGAAGGAGAGCGGCGGCCTCTTCTGGCGTCCCCATGCGGCCTGCCGGGATCTCCTCCAATAACATTTCTTTTTCTTCAGCATCTAAAAATCCGTTCATTTCCGTGTCAATGGCGCCGCAGGCTACGGCATTTACCTGGATATGGGACGGCGCCAGCTCCTTTGCGAGGGCACGGGTCATGGCGTTGACGCCGCCCTTGGAAGCCGAGTAGGCCGCCTCACAGGAAGCACCGCAGACGCCCCAGACCGAGGAGATGTTTAAAATCTTTCCGGCCTGTTTTTTTACCATGCCGGGGATGGCGCGGCGGCAGCAGAGAAAGACTGCCGTGAGGTTGGTCTTTAAAAGCCTGTCCCACTGCTCGATGGACATGTCCTGGAGAAGCCCGATGTGGGCGATGCCGGCGTTGTTGATCAGGACGTCGACGAAGCCGAAGCGGGCCTCTGCCTCAGAAAAAATCAGTTCGCATCCGTCCGGATCGCCTGCATCGGCCTGTACAGCCAGGCAGGCGGCACCTGTCTTTTCTATTTCTCTTTTCAGCTCCAGCATTTTTTCCGTCTGCGACATACAATTTATTACGACGTTGTAACCGGCTCCCCCGAAAGCAAGGGCCGCCGCACGGCCGATTCCGCGGGAAGAGCCGGTGATGAGCACTGTTTTATTCATGGGAATTTCTCCTTTCCCGCCAAGTATATCATCAAACGCCCGATTTTAAAAGCAGGAACCTGGATTCCTTAAGACTTTCTTACGCCGGGAATTTATCCCGAAAAACGTCTGTATTATTTCGGGCGGTTATGGTATAATGTTAACAGCGTGAGCCCGATGGAGCGAAGCGGAATCGGGCCACACTGCGGGGCCACACTACGCCCGCGCCGCCGCCCAAACCCCGCGGCAGAGGCTGTCTTTCACCTGATTCAGGAGGTAATTATGGAAACGATATATGATCTTGTAATTATCGGCTCCGGCCCGGCCGGGCTTGGGGCCGCCATATACGCGCAGAGGGCTGATTTAAAGACGCTTGTCATCGAAAAGGAGATGATGAGCGGCGGCCAGGTGCTTACGACCTACGAGGTCGACAATTATGCCGGGCTTCCCGGCATCGGGGGCTTTGACCTGGGCATGAAATTCCGGGAGCATGCCGACAAGCTCGGCGCCCAGTTCGCAGAAGATACGGTCGTCCGCATCGAAGAGGCAGAAGGAAAGGAAGGGCTTTTAGAGGCCGCCGAACTCTCCGGGAAGCTTAAAAACGTAGTGGGAGAGAACGGCTCCTATCTCACAAAGGCCGTCATCATCGCCACAGGCGCCCATCACAGGAAGTTAGGGGCGCCTGGAGAAGAGGAATTTTCCGGCATGGGCGTTTCCTACTGCGCCACCTGCGACGGCGCATTTTTCCGGAACAAGACGACGGCAGTCGTAGGCGGCGGCGATGTTGCCATCGAGGACGCCATTTTCTTAGCAAGGCTCTGTGAAAAGGTGTACCTGATCCACAGGCGTGACGAGCTGCGCGGGGCGAAGAGCCTCCAGAAGCGGCTCATGGCCATGGAAAATGTGGAAATCCTCTGGGATACGGTGGTGGAGTCCATCGACGGAAAAGAAAAGGTGGAGTCCCTGAAACTTCAGAATAAAAAGAGCGGAGAGAAAAAAGAACTCTCCGTGGACGGCGTGTTTATCGCCGTGGGAATTTCGCCCAACAGCGAGGCATACAAAGGAACGGTTTCCATGGATGAGGGCGGCTATATCGAGGCCGGGGAAGACGGAAAAACCTCGGTTCCCGGAATTTTTGCGGCAGGCGACGTGCGTACCAAGGCGCTCCGCCAGATCGTGACGGCTGTGGCCGACGGCGCCAACTGTGTGACAGGCGTGGAACGGTATTTGAACGGACAGTGACAAAAAAGAGAGGGACCCAAATGAAGAAGACCATAAAAATACTGGCTGCCGGCTGCCTGCTCGCGCTGGCAGCCCTGCCGTCCACGGCATACGCCTCTGTCTCATGGGAAACCGATTCATCGGTGGCAGGCGCAGCCGTTGCCCTGAACAACTACTATGCGGCAAGCTTAAAGCCGGAGGAGGACTTTGCGTCGGCCATCGAGGAGAGCGGCGTCTTTAAAGCCGAGGTTTTCACAAGCCCGAAGGAAGACGCACCCCTTGTGATGTCGACGGCTTCGGCCTACTCCAATGTGGCGATTTCCCATGTGAGCAATTACGTCAACGTGCGGACAGAGCCCAATACATCAAGCGAAATCGTCGGAAAAATCTATAATAACTGTGCGGCGACGATCCTGGCGACGGTTGACGGTGAAGACGGCCAGTGGTACCAGATCCAGTCCGGTACCGTAAACGGCTACATCAAGGCAGAGTATTTCATCACCGGCACCGACGCGGAGAAGATTGCAAAGCAGGTGGGCACCATGTACGCGAAAATCGCCAACGCCGACACGCTGCGGCTCAGGGAGGAGCCAAATCTCACAAGCCGGACGCTGACGCTTTTAAGCGAGGACGCCGAGTATGTGGCATTGGAAGAAACCGGGGATTTCGTAAAAATCCAGGTGGACGCAGACCTGACCGGCTATGTACATAAAGACTATGTGAATCTTCGCGTGGAATTCAAGCAGGCGGTGAGCCTGGCGGAAGAGCAGGCGCAGAAGGAAGAAGAGGAGCGGCTTAAAAAGGAAGCGGCCGACGCTATCGCAAACCTGGAACAGGTGAAAAAAGAGGCTGAGGCCCAGGCAAGCCAGAGCCAGACGTCGGAAGCCGTGACCGAAGGAAGCCAGAGCACCGAAAGCCAGACGGAGACGCCGGAAACCACCAAAGCGCCGGAAACAGAAACCCAGACGGCAGAGATCGGCACCATCGCAAGAAATCCGTTGGAGGAAACCACCACGGCGGCCCCAACGACGACGGCAGCGCCTGAGACAACCACAGCCGCGCCTGAGACAACGACGGCGGCGGAGGGCACCTTAAGCGCGTACCAGGAGATCGGCCCCGGCGGCAGCATGGGCCCGGGCGGCTCCAATACCGGCACCAGCTCCGGAAACACCGTGGAGACGGCAACCAGGACGGCGATTGTTGCATATGCAAAGCAGTTCCTTGGAAATCCCTATGTATATGGAGGGACAAGCCTGACAAACGGCGCAGACTGCTCCGGCTTTACGATGCGGATTTATGAACATTTCGGCATCGACACCGGGCGGACCTCCAGGGATCAGGCTGCCAACGGAAAAGAAATTCCCATTGATTCCGTGCAGCCGGGCGACCTTTTGTTCTATGGAAGCGACGACTATATCAACCATGTGGCCATGTACATCGGAGGCGGTCAGGTTATCCACTCCAGCACGCCGGCCACAGGAATTACCATTACTTCGTCCAATTACAGGACACCTTGCAAGGCGGTAACATTTTTAAATTAAAATAGCAGGAGAAAATCGGAATGAATGAGATCGGAACATTTGACATCCTGGGGCCAAATATGATCGGTCCCTCCAGCTCCCACACGGCCGGGGCGCTGAAAATTGCGTTTATCGCAGGAAAAATGGTGAAGGCAAAGCCGGTGAAGGTGAAATTTGTCCTCTACGGCTCCTTCGCAAGAACGTACCACGGCCACGGTACGGACAGGGCCCTGGTGGGCGGAATTTTAGGGTACCATCCCGACGATGAGAGGATCCGCGATTCCTTCGACCATGCAAAAGAGGCCGGGCTGTCCTTTGAATTTGTCGAGGATTTCGAGGACAAGGAAATCTACCCGAACACCGTGGACATCTATGTGACCGACGAGGAAGGCGCAACCATGTCGCTCCAGGGAAAATCCATCGGCGGCGGCAACGCGGTGATTACGAAGCTCAACGGCGTGGATGTGGAGCTGTCCGGCAACTACACGACGATGATCGTGGAGCACATCGACAAGAAGGGAACGCTGGCCTTCGTGACGACGGTCTTAAGCGCCTACGACTTGAACATCGGCTCCCTGCGTCTTTACAGGGAGAGCAAGGGAAAGATCGCCTATGCGATTATCGAGGTGGACACAAACGTAAAGGAATCCGTGGTGAGCGCGCTGAGCGGGTTTGAAGCTGTTCGGAACGTGGTTCTGGTTCCGGCCATAAAACTGGAGTAATGAGGGGAACGGTATGAATTTTGTAAACGGTGCACAGTTATTGGAATACTGCGAAAAAGAAAATAAAAGGATTTCCGACGCCATGTTCGAGCGGGAAACGACCCACTTGGAGCAGGATCCGGCCAGGACACGGGCCAGGATGGAAAAGGCATACTCCATCATGAAGGCGGCGGCAAGAAAGCCCATGAACGAAGACATCGTCAGCATGGGCGGCATGATCGGCGGGGAGAGCAAAAAGCTCCATACCCTGCGGGAAGACGGGAAAAACATCTGCGGAGACGTGATTTCAAAGGCCATCGCCTACGCGGTCGGCGTTCTGGAGGTCAACGCGTCCATGGGCCTTATTGTGGCGGCCCCGACGGCCGGCTCCTCCGGCGTCCTGCCGGGCGTCCTCTGTTCCCTTCAGGAGCAGTACGGATTTTCCGATGAGGAGATCTGCCAGGTACTTTTCAATGCGGCGGCCATCGGCTACCTGATTACGAGAAATGCCACGACGGCCGGAGCAGAGGGCGGCTGTCAGGCCGAGGTGGGCTCTGCCAGCGCCATGGCGGCGTCTGCGGCCGTAGAGCTCATGGGCGGAAGTCCGAGGCAGTGCCTGGATGCGGCGTCCTTTGCAATCGTCAACATCCTGGGCCTCGTCTGCGACCCCATCGGCGGCCTTGTGGAGAATCCCTGCCAGAACCGGAATGCCATGGGCGCCTCCAACGCGTTAATCAGCGCCGAGCTGGCCCTTGCCGGAATTAAGAGCATTACGCCCATCGACGAGACCGTCGGCGTCATGTATGCAGTCGGAAAATCCCTGCCGTCGGAGCTTCGTGAGACGTCCCTCGG
Organism: Eubacteriaceae bacterium Marseille-Q4139; assembly: GCA_018223415.1. NCBI lineage: Bacteria > Bacillati > Bacillota > Clostridia > Eubacteriales > Eubacteriaceae > Eubacteriaceae bacterium Marseille-Q4139. The sequence continues at coordinate 2,798,794 of JAGTTQ010000001.1, forward strand.
CGGCATGGCCGTGGCAAAGAGCGCCTGCGAGGCGTGCATGGCATGCGCGGCGAAACGGCACGGGAAGAGTTAAAACGATGCCGCGGCATAAAATATGCGCGGCGGAAGGCAAAGTATGAAGCAGGAATTATATGAAATCGCCGAGGGCTGTCCGGTCATCGCTGCCGTAAAGGATGACCGGGGCCTTAGGCGGTGCCTGGAATCGGAGAGCTCCGTCGTATTTATCCTGTACGGCGATATCTGTACGATCCGGCAGATCGTGGATACAGTGAAGGCGGCCGGAAAGCTGGCCATCGTCCATGCGGATCTGATCGGCGGGCTGGCTCCGAAAGAGGTGGCCGTGGACTTTTTAAAGACAGAAGCCGGGGCGAACGGGATTATTTCCACGAAGCTTCCGTTAATCCACCGGGCGAAGGAGCTGGGGATTTACGCGGTATTCCGGTTTTTCGTCATTGATTCCATGGCCCTTTTGAATATCAGAAAACAGTGCGGCATCTGCCGTCCCGATATGGTGGAAATCCTGCCGGGGCTGATGCCGAAGATCATTGCGCGGCTTTCCTCGGAGCTTTCGGTGCCGGTCATTGCAGGCGGCCTGATTTCGGAGAAAAGCGACGTGACGGCGGCGCTGGAGGCGGGGGCTGTCTCCATCTCCACCACAGACGAGGAAGTCTGGTTTATGTAAGGGGTGCGGAACATGGGAAAGTATATTATGGCTCTGGATGCCGGTACCACCAGCAGCCGGTGCATTTTGTTTGACAGGACGGGGGCCATGAAAAGCGTGGCCCAGAAGGAGTTCACCCAGTATTTCCCAAAGCCGGGGTGGGTGGAGCACGACGCCGATGAAATCTGGTCGACAGAGCTTGGCGTCGCAGTGGAAGCCATGACGAAGGCCGGGGCGTCTGCCGCCGATATTGCGGCCATTGGGATCACAAACCAGCGGGAGACGACGGTTGTCTGGGATAAAAAGACAGGCGAGCCCATCTGCCATGCCATCGTCTGGCAGTGCCGCCGGACGTCGGCTTACTGTGATGAACTGAAGGCCAGGGGATTTACGGATATGATCCGGAAGAAGACAGGGCTCGTGATCGACGCATACTTTTCGGGGACAAAGTTAAAATGGATCTTAGACAATGTGCCGGGAGCCAGGGAGCGGGCCGAACACGGCGAGCTTTTGTTCGGTACTGTGGAGACCTGGCTCATCTGGAAGCTCACAAAAGGAAAGGTTCATGTGACCGACTATTCCAACGCCTCCCGGACGATGTTATTCAACATCAGGACGCTTTCCTGGGATCCGGAAATCCTTGCCCTCCTTGACATTCCGGCTTCCATGCTTCCGGAGGTGAAGCCCTCCAGCATGGTTTACGGGGAGACGGATCCGTCTTATTTCGGCGGCCCCATTCCCATCGGCGGCGCGGCCGGAGATCAGCAGGCGGCGCTGTTTGGCCAGACCTGCTTTGAGCCGGGGGATGCAAAAAATACATATGGGACAGGCTGTTTTCTTCTGATGAACACGGGGGAGACGCCGGTGTTTTCGGAAAACGGCCTCGTGACGACTATCGCCTGGGGGCTTGACGGCAAAGTGAATTATGCCCTGGAAGGTTCGATTTTCGTGGCCGGTGCGGCGATCCAGTGGCTGAGGGACGAGATGCGGCTCATTGACTCAGCGGCAGATTCGGAGTACATGGCCGGGAAGGTGAAGGACACGGCCGGCTGCTATGTGGTGCCGGCGTTTACGGGCCTTGGCGCGCCTTACTGGGATCAGTACGCCAGGGGTACCATTGTCGGGATTACCCGCGGCGTCAATAAATACCATATCATCCGGGCGACTCTGGAATCCCTGGCGTATCAGACAAACGACGTCTTAAGGGCCATGGAGGCGGATTCCGGCATGAAGCTTACGTCTTTAAAGGCGGATGGCGGCGCCAGCGCCAACAACCTTCTGATGCAGATGCAGGCGGATATTGTCCGTGTCCCGGTGAAGCGCCCCGGCTGTGTGGAGACGACGGCCATGGGAGCTGCGTATCTTGCGGGGCTTGCAGTCGGATACTGGAAAAACAAGGACGAGGTGCTGAAAAACTGGTCGGTAGACCGGGAATTTTTGCCGGAGATCTCCGAGGAGGAGAGAGATGAAAAGGTAAGAGGCTGGAAAAAGGCGGTCAAGTATGCCTTTGGATGGGCCGAATAGAGAGAATGGCCGGGAAGAGATGCACGCTGCGGCGCCGGAGAGGTTCGGCGGCGCGGCGGGATTTCCCGGCTGTTTTTCATTTGATGGAAGCCTTAGTACCACCTGGTGAGGGGCAGCTCGTTGTTGACGCCCTTTGTGGCGAGAATCTGGTGCAGGTCGATGATTCCGTTGTGGAAGGTGGCCGCGCAGGCCGCAAGATACAGGTTCCACATGCGGACGAACCGCTCGTCGAACCGTTTCCTCACCTCGTCCAGGTTCTTTTTATAATTGTTTTCCCAGCAGAGCAGGGTTTTATTGTAGTGCATCCGCAGGTTTTCCACGTCGAGGACATGGAAGCCGTCGTTTGCCATGTCTGCGATCATTTCCCTGAGACTTGGGACGACACCGCCCGGGAAGATGTATTTTTTAATCCATGCATCTCCCGGGTATTCTTTTAATGCACTGATAAAATGCAGGAGAAACAGTCCGCCGTCCTTTAAGACGTCGCGGACGCAGTCGTTGAAAAGCTGGTAATTTTCCCGTCCCACATGCTCAACCATGCCGACGGAGACGACGCGGTCGTAGGTCTGTCCTTCCTTCGGGAGATCCCGGTAATCCATGAGTTTCACATCAAGCATGTCCTGGAGCCCTTCTTCTTTGATCCGTTTCCGAAATTCCGCATGCTGCTCTCTGCTTAAGGTAATGCCCGTCCCTTTGACCTTGTATTTTTTCGCTGCCTCGATGAGGAGAAAGCCCCATCCGCAGCCGATGTCTAAGAGGGTCATGCCTTCCTTTAAATGAAGCTTTTCTAAAATATACCCCACTTTATTGACCTGTGCCGCGTAAAGGCTGTCATCGGGATTTTTAAAATAGGCGCAGGAATAACTTAAGGTATCGTCCAGCCAGAGCTTGTAAAAATCATTTCCGATGTCATAATGGCTCGTGACTTCTTTCTCCTGTACTTTTTTCGTGACCGGCGTGTGGATCAGTTTTTTTAAAGCCCGCTCGTTTGTGGAGAATTTCCCCATCTGCCCGAGAAAATGGTCGAGGGCGTCGTAAAGATCGCCTTCGATTTCCAGATCGCCGTCCATGTAGGCTTCGCCCAGGGCAAGGGAGGTGCTGGTTAAAAGCTCCGGTACCGGCAGAGCCTTTTTAAAGTGGACAGTGAAGACCGGGGCGCCGCGGCCCACCTGATAGGACTTGTCGTTAAATTTTACAAGGAATGGATACTCGTCAAATCTTGACAGGAACTGTACCATCGCTTTTTCTTCCAGTTTTTCCAGCATTCAGCATGACTCCTTCCGGTTTGCAGATGATGTCGGGAACGGAAAGTCCCGGACTTATGGATAGTTTTCCATATTTTTGCGGGAATATGCAAGCCCATGCGAGAACTATGCGAAATAAGAGTTGATAAATTCAACCAAAAGAGCTATTATTGAGTTGATAAAATCAACTCATATGCAGGAGGGAAAAACATGGACAGCGATTGGATTCAGAAGATACGGTCCTTTAACCGGTACTATACGGCCTGGCTGGATGTGATGAACAAAGCATATCTGGGAACAGAGCTGACGTGGCCGGAGTCCCGGGTACTGTTTGAAATTTATATGTATCCGGAGATCAGTGCAACGGGTCTGTGCGGGCATCTTCGCATGGACAAGAGCTATGTCAGCAGGATCCTGGCTAAATTTGAAAAACAAGGCCTGCTGGAGCGTGAGTTGATACCGGGAACGAGAGGCCAGAAGAGGCTGCATCTTACGCAGGACGGAATAAAGACGGCGGAGCAGATCGACCGGAGCGGAAACTGCCAGATTGCCGGAAAGCTAAAGGACATGACCCCGGAAACATGCCGGGAACTTTGCAGGGCGATGGAATTTATTGAAAAGACCCTGCGGGAAAATGAGGCGAAGGAGATAAAAAAGTGATGAAACATGAAATTATAATCCGTACCTTTGAGCCAGGTGACCCGAGTCTAGTATGTTGGTTCCAGTATCGGCTCTATGAAAAGCAGTACCATTTCAATGGGCTTTACGAAAAGGAAATGCTGGGCGGAATGGCGGAGATTTATGATGACCCGGAAGGAAACCAGATGTGGATTGCAGAGGCAGACGGCAGGATTGTGGGAGATATTGCCGTCATAAAAAGAGGCGATGACCGGGCGCAGCTTCGCTGGTTCGGCGTCGACACAGACGAGCAGGGGCAGGGCCTTGGAAACCGGCTTTTAAAAACCGCCATGGACTTTTGTGCCCAAAAGGGGTATGTCCATCTTTATCTTGGAACGCTGGATATTTTAAAGCCGGCGCGGCACCTTTATGGAAAATTCGGCTTTCACAGGACAGAGAGCGAACCTTATAATGAGTGGGATGAAAGCCGGGAGATGTACCATGAAACATGGGAGTGTGAGTTGGGGCAGGGATAAAATAAGCCTATGCACACGCTGTTCGTGTGTATAGGCTTACATTTCCGGTTCTAATTGCCTCCGGCAACTGACTTCCATATCATTTCGATATAAACTGCCCCCGCCCTATACGGATCATATATCGGGGACAGGATATCATATCTGACAGATTTCTGTATTGGCAGAACAGCTCCCCTCAGACTGATTATGTCTGAAGCAAACATGAAATAGTAATGGAATATTCTGCGGCAGCGCATTATAATATACCTGAAACCAATGCTCATGTGCCATAAAGTGACGTGAAAGAATTTGATAGACAGCAGACCACTATTCCGCTAAAAATTTCAGCCTGTATATCATTTGAAGCAGATGATGTACAGGCTGAAACTGTATAATTTATCACGAGGATGGCTTAAAGTATCTCTGATGTACAGAATTTTGCCAAATCTGGAAGATTGATTACATGAACTTTTCCGCGAGTCGTTGAAATAATGTTCTGTTTTCGTAGGTCAGCCAGACCTCTGGTAAGCTGGATACGGCTAAGCCCGAGAATTTCCGCAAGTTCTTCCTGCGTCATATCAATCACAAGGCCGGAACAGGCGGGCTGATTGATAGTAAGCAAATAAAGGAGATTGCAGATTTTTATGAAAGATGGATTGTACTCTTGATGGATGATTTCAAAAAGGAAACGATTGATATACATAGAGTTCCAGTTTACGACCTGTTCGCTCAATGCAGTATTCGTTTCAAACATTTTTTGAAATTGGTCTTTCGTAAATTCCAGAACTTTCATATCGGACAAGGCGGCTGTAATCAATGAAAGCTCGATTCTATAGTCATACTGGCGATAACCGGGAAATACTGTACCGGCTCCGTGAAAGCTGATTATTTTTCTGCGTCCGTTTTCATGGTCTGCAAAATGAATGGCCGCCCCAGAAATGATATAGTGGATTTTTTCGTAGGGCTGTCCGGGTTTCCACAGATAGTCCCCTTTGTGAAAAGTCCTTGTGGCATGGGGCTGTGAAAGGAAGTATTCATAGAACTGCCGGAAGTCATCTGTGAAAAAATAGCGTGGTATTAGCAATTTATCACCTCACAATCTACCAATTTGGTTTTGTCACTATAATTGTACCATTATGGGTAGCTTTTTCAATTCAAGATACGAGGAGAAAATACCTATGAGAATTGTTGTAATTACCGGAAGCCCACACAAAAGAGGCACCTCCGCTTTGTTGGCGGACGAGTTCATACGTGGTGCGGAAGAAGCTGGGCACCGTGTCTACCGTTTTGATACCGCATTTGAGTGCGTTCACCCCTGCATTGGCTGTGAAACTTGCGAGTGCGGAAAAAAGCCTTGTGTTTTTAAGGACGGAATGATGCCATTATATGATGAGCTGAAAAAAGCCGATATGGTGGTGTTTGTTTCCCCTGTTTATTATCATGCCTTGTCTGCGCAAATAAAAATGGCAATCGACCGATTCCATGGGATAGAAATTGATTTGCAGCACCATAGCAAGAAAGCCATGCTTATTCTTACTGCTGCTGCGGCAGCTCCCAGTGTTGCGGATGGAGCAATCCTCAGCCATAAAAGAACGCTAAAGCATCTGAAATGGAGCGATGACGGACAGCTACTTGCGCTTGGATGCAATACGAGGTCTGATATAGAAAAAACGGATTATCCGGAACAAGCACATAAAATGGGGAGGAACCTTGAAGAATGAGCCTTGAATATCTTGGAACCCCATTAAAAGTTTGCGGCCATATCATCAAAAACAGAATTGTTGTTCCGCCTATGGCGAACTTTGCCCTACGGGCGGGAGATGGATTTGTCAAACCGGGGCATTTGCAATACTATGGGGCTTATGCATCCGGTGGCGCAGGGCTTGTTATTGTGGAAGCCTGTACAGTGATTTCTGTTCCTGATGTTCTGTCAGTCTATGATGACTCATGCATTGATGGTATGTCTAAATTGGCAGAAGTCATTTCCTCTGCGGGCGCTGTGCCGATGATACAGCTCTTACATGACGGGCTATATATCTTGCAAGAGAACGAAATCGCACAAATCAGCCATATTGATTTCTTGCGGTATAAGCAGATGTTCATAGATGCCGCCCTACGCTGCAAAAAAGCTGGCTTTGCTGGAGTGGAGTTACACGCTGCCCACGGCTTTTACTTAAATCAGATTTTAGAGCGTAATTCCCGTACCGATGAATACGGTGGTAGCTTTGCAAACAGGGTGCGTATTATTCGAGAACTGATACAGGAAATCAAGGAGCTCTGCGGCAAAAACTTCATCGTTGCGGTTCGATTTGGCAATCCAAATTATGAAGAATTGCTCCAAATCGCTGCTGCAATCGAAGAAGCAGGAGGTGACCTGTTGGATGTCTCTACCGGCTGCAAAGGGTATGAAGGCGTTCCGTCAGATTTTGGATTTGATGCAAAAATATATGCTGCTTCTCTTGTGAAACGACAAGCGCGCATACCCGTGATTGGTGTCGGAAATATTTTTACGGGAGAACAGGCAGAACAAATTTTGGAAAAGAGATATGCCGATATGATTGCCGTAGGACGGGGGCATTTATGTGATCCCGCGTGGGCCAATAAAGAGTTTGCAGGCCAACAGCCAAAGCTGTGTAGAAATTGCCGCAGATGTATGTGGTATGTGGATAGTAGAAAGTGTCCCGCATGTAAAGAAAGGTGAGGATTAGAAAATGGAGCATAGAGTAAAGGTTACTGTATTAGACAAAAAATTGTTTCCTGAATTACAGGCGCAGTATTGCGCTGTACCGGATAGTGGCAAATGCCCCTGCTATAATGTGGGCGATGAGTTTCTGTTTTATCGCAACGATGAACGGGATGATTTTTGGCACATGGGAGCGGGTACGCTTATAAAAAGCGGAAAAACGGATGATGGCGTACTGCAATCCCCTGGGACGATGCACTGCGGCTCGCAGGGGGTTCCGTTTTGTTCGGAAGCATGGGACGCCATCAGCAGATATATTTATTCTGCGTTACAAGGCGGAGCAATTATGCGTGGATGGACAAATGACGATAAAGTTATGATTGCATGCTGCAACGATGGTACCAGGCCGGTCATTTTCAAAGTCGAACGTATAGATGTAGAGGAATAGCTATGAGCATAAAGATAAAAATTACCGTTCTAAAGCGCGGGTATGAAAAGAACTGGTAGAGAGCTTTTTGGAAAATCCCCAAACAGGTAAGTGTCCTGTTTTTCAAGAAGGTCAAACGTTTCTTGTTACACGCGAAAACTACAATAATTTTCCATATGAAAACAACTTTTGCGTAGCGGCATGGGATGTAATAAAAATTAAAGTTTACGCCGGTTTGCAGGGCGGCAATTTTTATTGGAATCTGTGGTTAAATATACATTGCCTGAAAATGAAACACAGATTTTTGCCTCAAAATATAAATTATATTTGCCGAGCGAGGAGGAACTATTGCGGGAATTAAATCAGGAATATCAGGCACTAGAAGCCGGCAAGTTAGGGGAAGAAGCAATTGGGGCCGCGAAAAAAGATTAGATTTTGCATCGAGACCGTGCAATATACACCCCATTAAGAAGATATCATGGTGAAATTTATACGGTAAAGAAATGGTGCCGGAAGATAAAAAACAGGAGGAGAAGAACATGATACTTTCAGACAGGACACTGATAAAAATGCTTAAGGAGCGGACGCTCTCTGTCAGCCCTCTGGAACCTGAACAGATACAGCCTGCCAGCATTGATATCCGGATCGGGAACACGTACAGCATTGCAGAGGACTCCCCGTCCGGGATCATACGCTTAAGCGAAGAAGCCGCATACAGGCAGATTACTGCTGACAAGTATATCCTTCTTCCAGGGCAGTTCGTATTGGCTACGACAATGGAGTTTGTGGAACTTCCCGATAATCTGACAGCATTTGTCGAGGGGCGCAGTTCCCTCGGACGCCTGGGATTGTTCATTCAAAATGCCGGTTGGGTGGATCCTGGTTTCAAGGGAGAAATCACGCTGGAGCTGTTTAATGCCAGCAGATGTGCCATTGAACTGACGGCAGGGCGCCGTATCGGGCAGCTGGTATTTGCACAGCTTGACGATCACGCCTTAAATCCCTATCAGGGGAAGTACCAGGGGCAAAGAGGCGCAACAGGATCGAGGGTATTCTTAGATAACGACAGCACAGGAAACAGGTAAACGTCTCACCCCATCTGATGCTGAACCAGAAAAACGTCTGAATTCGGAACCGATCAACACAGCAAAAAGCCCATACCCGCAAAAACGCAGGCGTGGGCTTTTTCACTTCCCTATTATAATGCCAGAATCCCGTTTACCGGCCAAACAGCTCCTTCGCCTTCTCTGCAAATCTTGTCCCGAAAATTGGGAACAGCTCTTTTCCAGTCATCTCCGGGCCGAAGCAGACGGGGCCAAGGTGGATGAACGGGGTTCCGAGGCTGGTGCCGCCGGAGTAGATGAGCATGCCTTTTACGAGAAGCTGAACGAGAATGCTCTCGATGGTCATGACCGGGCCGCCCTGGGGCATGTTGGCCGTTGCGAAAGCGCCGCCCAGCTTACCGGCCATCTTGCAGGGGCAGGTGTCCAGCCATTTTTTCATCTGCCATGCCTCAGAAGCATAGTAATCCGGCGTTCCGAACAGGACGCCGACGGATTCGTTTAAGGCGGCTATGTAGGAATCTTTGTTCTCTTCAAAGGAATCGACCGGGATTAAAACGGCTTCCATGCCCTCTACGGCCTCGATTCCTTTTTTGATCTCTTCGGCCATCTGCTTTGTGCGGCCGGAAGCGGAAAAATATACGACAGAAATTTTCATAGTGTCCTCCTTTAAAATGCCGATGCGGATTGTCCCGCATCGGCACATCGTATGGCTTGTCCATCTGGGAAACGGTGTTTCCTTAGAATTCCGGCTCGATCAGGCCGTAGGAATTTGCTTTTCTCTTGTAAACCACGTTGACCTCGTTGGTTTCCGCATTGAGGAACATGAAGAAATTGTGGCCTAAAAGTTCCATCTGGATACAGGCCTCCTCGGGATCCATGGGTTTCATGGCGAACCGTTTCGTCTTTACGATTTTTACGGTTTCTTCAGCCTCTGCTTCTTCTTTCAGAAATGCCTCGCTGAAGGAGAGGGCGCTCTGTTTCTTATCAATCAGTTTCGTCTTGTATTTTTTGATCTGACGCTCGATAATCTCTTCCACCAGGTCGATGGAAACGTACATATCGCTGCTGTCCTGCTCGGCACGGATAATGTGGCCTTTGACGGGGATTGTCACCTCGATTTTCTGGCGTCCCTTCTCAACGCTCATTGTTACCTGGATTTCCGTGTCCGGTGAAAAATAACGCTCCAGCTTGCCGATCTTTCCCTCTACTGCATCTCTCAGACCCTGAGTGATGTCGATGTTTTTTCCGCTGATGATATAACGCATAGAATCAACTCCTTCTTACTGGGATTGTTTCATTATACCATGTCCGCTGCGCGGCCATGGAGCCTCCGGCGGATTTTAGCACCCGGCTTTCCGCGGCGGGCGCGGAAACCGGTATGTGCAGGTATAATGTTCACACTGTGAACATTATACCATGTCCGCTGCGCGGCCATGGGCCTCCGGCGGAACTTAGCGCCTGGATTTCTGCGGCAAGCGCAGAAACCAGAATGCGCAGGTATAATGCCCGCTTTGCGGTCATTATACCATGTCCGCGGCCGCAGCCTGACGGATATTGTGCCGGATTTTTCCACGGCACATGCAGGTATAATGTCTAGTATTAGTATAGCATATGTTTCAGTGAAAAACAATTCATTTTGTAAAAAGTTTATACAATTTAAGAAAGAAAAATAAAGTATTTGTACGATAGGCGGGCCGCGACAGGATGCGGCATTTGTCAAGGGATTTCGCGCGGAAAAATGTCGGAAAAGGGAATTTTATGAGATGTGTACAAAAATGTGAAAAAAATCCGTTTGCTGGAAAACCGTGTCCGGAATGTGTAAAAAATTGTGGATAATGTGGATAACTTGGTGTATAACTGCATTTTAACGCAAAATGGGGCCTGGGGCGGGTGGACAACTTTCAACAACTTCCTTGTGGATAATTGTGGATAAAGTGGATAAGACGAAAATCGAATGTATGATTTGTGCAATTTGTCTGGTTTACAATAAAAACTTATTTTATGTAACCAGGAAACACGATTCGACAGGAGCTGTCTGGGGGAGCGGCAGCGAAATTATGACTAAATTGTTAAAAAAATAGGAAGGGATTGAATAAAACGCGGGAAGGTGCTAGAATATATAAGATTGTATCATAGGGAACCAGACCAATTTTTCAATAAATGTATTTAGGAGCGAGCAGAATGAATCTTGTGGAGAAAGTATTTGGAACGCACAGTGACCGGGAGCTGAAGCTGATTTATCCGATTGTCAAGAAGATCGAGAGTCTGCGGCCGACCATGCAGGCTATGAGCGACGAGGAGCTGCGCGACCAGACAAGAAAATTCAAAGAGTGCCTGGCCGGAGGGGAAACGCTGGACGACATCCTGCCGGAGGCATTTGCTGCCGTGAGAGAGGCGGCCAGGAGAACATTAAATATGGAACATTACCCGGTGCAGCTCATCGGCGGAATCGTGCTGCATCAGGGCCGCATTGCCGAGATGAAGACAGGCGAAGGAAAAACCCTTGTTTCCACATGTCCGGCCTATTTAAACGCGCTGGCCGGAAAAGGCGTCCAGATCGTCACGGTCAACGACTATCTGGCAAAGCGTGACGCCGAGTGGATGGGACAGGTTCATGAATTCCTGGGCCTGAAAGTGGGCGTCGTCTTAAACTCCATGACCTCCGCCGAGAGAAAGGAAGCCTACAAGTGCGACATCACCTACGTGACGAACAACGAGCTGGGCTTCGACTACCTGCGCGACAACATGGCGATTTACAAGGAGCAGATGGTGCTCCGTGACCTGGACTACTGTATCATCGACGAGGTGGACTCGGTTCTCATCGACGAGGCCAGGACGCCGCTTATCATTTCCGGACAGAGCGGAAAGTCCACGAAGCTCTACGAGGTCTGCGACATCCTCGCAAAGCAGTTAAAGCGCGGCGAGGAGTCCGGGGAGTTCACAAAGCTCAACGCCATCATGGGCGAGGAGATCGAGGAGACCGGCGACTTTATCGTAAACGAGAAGGACAAGGTTGTGAACCTGACGGCCGACGGCGTCAAGAAGGTGGAGGAATTCTTCCATATTGAAAACCTGGCTGATCCGGAAAATCTGGAGATCCAGCACAACATCATCCTGGCCCTCCGCGCCAACTACATGATGTTCCGCGACAAGGACTATGTGGTAAAGGACGACGAGGTTCTGATTGTCGATGAATTTACCGGCCGTATCATGCCGGGCCGCCGCTATTCCGACGGCCTCCATCAGGCCATCGAGGCGAAGGAGCATGTGAACGTCCGCAGGGAGAGCAAGACCCTTGCAACCATCACCTTCCAGAACTTCTTCAATAAATTTGCAAAGAAAGCCGGCATGACCGGTACGGCCCAGACCGAGGAGAAGGAGTTCAGAAACATCTACCAGATGGACGTTATCGTGATCCCGACCAACAAGCCGGTGATCCGTCTTGACCGGGAAGACGCCGTCTATAAGACGAAGAAAGAGAAATTCAACGCCGTCGTCGAGGACATCGTAAAGACTCACGAGACAGGCCAGCCTGTCCTGGTTGGTACGATTACCATTGAGACGTCGGAAATGTTGAGCCGCATGTTAAAAAAGCGCGGCATCCCGCATAAGGTATTAAATGCCAAGTTTCATGAGCTGGAGGCGGAGATCGTCGCCGAGGCCGGCGTCCACGGCGCCGTCACCATCGCCACCAACATGGCAGGCCGCGGTACGGATATCAAGCTGGATGACGAATCCAGGGCAGCCGGCGGCTTAAAGATCATCGGTACCGAGCGCCACGAGTCCCGCCGGATCGACAACCAGCTTCGCGGACGTTCGGGACGTCAGGGAGACCCGGGCGAGTCCCGCTTCTATATCTCTCTGGAAGACGACCTGATGCGCCTCTTCGGCTCCGAAAAGCTCATGAGCATGTTCAATGCCCTTGGCGTGCCGGAGAATGAGCAGATTGAGCACAAAATGCTTTCTTCTGCCATCGAAAAGGCTCAGAAGAAGATCGAGAACAACAACTACGGAATCCGCGAGAACCTGCTGAAATACGACGAAGTCATGAACGAGCAGCGCGAGGTGGTTTACGCAGAGCGTATGCAGGTGTTAAACGGCGAAAACATGCGCGATGTGATCATGAAGATGGTGACAGACATCGTTGAGGGCGCCGTGGACATGTCCATCCCCGACGACAAGGCCGCGGAAAACGGAGATTTTAAGGAATTAAACGAGCTTCTGCTTCCGATCATTCCCTTAAAGCCCATCGGGGCCGACGACGAGAAGCGGAAGATGAAGAAGGAAGAATTAAAGCACGCGCTGAAGGAAGAGGCCATCAAGTTCTACGAGTCCAAAGAGGCGGAATTCCCGGATTCGGAGAAAATCCGTGAGATCGAGCGCGTGATCCTTCTGAAAGTCATTGACAATAAATGGATGTCCCACATCGACGACATGGATCAGCTCCGCCAGGGCATCGGCCTCCAGGCCTACGGCCAGCGCGACCCGCTTGTGGAATATAAGATGAGCGGCTATGAGATGTTCGACGACATGTCGGCGGCCATCCGCGAGGATACGATCCGCATCCTCTGCCACATCCGCGTGGAACAGCGGGTGGAGCGTGAGCCGGCTGCCAAGGTGACGGGAACCAACAAGGACGACAGCGCCCAGAAAGTGCCCCAGAGGCGGACGGTTCAGAAGATTTACCCCAACGATCCGTGCCCCTGCGGCTCCGGAAAGAAGTTTAAACAGTGCCATGGCAGAAAGCTTTTGGCGCAGCAGTAAGAGAGGACGGCAAGTATGGTTGAGTTAGACCAGTTCAAGTACACCTTATCCACGTATGAAAAGCCCTTAAAGGAGGTGCGGGATTCCTTAAATCTCGATGCCAAGCTGCAAAGAATCGACGAGCTTGACAAGACCATGGAGGAGCCGAGCTTCTGGGAGGACGCGGAAACCTCCACCCGCCTTGTGAAGGAAGCGAAGAACCTGAAGGATACGGTTGAGGAATTTCATAAGCTCCAGAACCAGTACGAGGAAATCGAGCTGATGCTGGAGATGGGATATGAGGAGAATGATCCGGAAATCATTCCTGAAATTCAGAAGATGATGGATGCGTTCACGACGGAACTGGACGCTCTGCGCCTTCGGACTCTTCTTACAGGGGAATACGACAGCAACAATGCGATTCTGAGGTTAAACGCGGGAGCCGGCGGCACCGAGGCCTGCGACTGGTGCAGCATGCTTTACCGCATGTACTGCCGGTGGGCCGAGAGCAAAGGCTTTACCACGGAGGTGCTCGACTTCCTCGACGGCGAGGAGGCCGGCATCAAGTCCGTGACGGTGCAGATCAACGGCGTCAACGTGTTCGGATATTTAAAATCCGAGCGCGGCGTCCACCGTCTCGTGCGGATTTCCCCGTTCAACGCCAACGGAAAGCGCCAGACGTCCTTCGTGTCCTGCGACGTGATGCCGGACATCGAGGAAGACCTGGATGTGGAGATCAACCAGGACGACCTGCGTATCGACACCTACCGCTCCAGCGGCGCCGGCGGCCAGCACATCAACAAGACGTCGTCGGCCGTCCGGATTACCCATATCCCGACGGGAATCGTCGTCCAGTGCCAGAATGAGCGTTCCCAGTTCCAGAATAAGGATAAGGCCATGCAGATGTTGAAGGCCAAGCTTTACATGCTGAAGCAGCAGGAGAACGCCGAGAAGATTTCCGACATCCGCGGCGACGTGAAGGAGATCGGATGGGGAAGCCAGATCCGCTCCTATGTGCTTCAGCCGTACACGTTAATCAAAGACCACCGGACGGGCTACGAGAGCGGAAACGTAAACAGTGTCCTGGACGGCGGCCTGGACGGCTTTATCAGTGCTTACTTAAAGTGGGAGAGCCTCGGAAGGCCCCAGGTGAAAGGCGGAGACCTGGAATAATCTTAACATAATATAAGAAGACCTTGTGCCGGAGAATACGAAACCGTGTTTTCCGGCTTTTTTTATTGCATCTTATCTCACCTGCATTTACATTCGGCAGAATTTCTTGATTTTCATTTTACACGGATCTTACAAAGATGTTACGGCTCTGTGGTGTTTCATTCCCCGGGAAAATGGTAAAACCTTATTGTACAGAGAAAAGAAAAAACGAAAAAGGAATCCATGAGGAGGAAAAAGATTATGAAAATCAGAAAATTGATTGCACTTACGGGAGCTGCCCTGCTGGCGATGAGCGCCATGACGGGATGCGGCAGCCAGGAGACAGAGACGACAGCAGCCACCACGGCTGAGACCACCACGGAAACAGAGACAACAACTGCTGGTGAAACCACGACGGAGGCAGAAACGACAACGGCAGAGGCGGCAGAGGAAGCACTTTCCGGCAGCATCTCCATGTCCGGCTCCACTTCCATGGAGAAGGTAGCAAACGCCCTTCGTGAAAGCTTCATGGAGAAATACCCGGACGTATCCGTTTCCGTAGAGTTCACCGGTTCTTCCGCAGGCGTTGAGGCCGTGCTTTCCGGCACCAGCGACATCGGAAACTCTTCCAGAAACTTAACGGATGACGAGAAGTCCGCAGGCGCTGTGGAAAATATCATGGCAATCGACGGAATTGCCGTTGCCGTTGATACGGCCAACACGGTTACGAACCTGACAAAGGATCAGCTTACGGAAATTTACACCGGCGCAGTCACCAACTGGAGCGCAGTCGGCGGCGAGGATATGCCGATTGTCGTAGTGGGACGCGAGGCTGGTTCCGGTACGAGAGGCGCTTTTGAGGAAATCCTTGGAGTAGAAGATCAGTGCGCTTACGCAAACGAGCTGGACAGCACAGGCGCCGTTATGGCAAAGGTTGCCTCCACGCCGGGCGCCATCGGCTACATCTCCCTGGACGCCATTGATGATTCCGTGGCAGTCCTCCAGCTCGACGGCGTAGACGCGACGGCTGAGAACATCAAGGCCGGCACCTACTTCTTAAACCGCCCGTTCGTAATGGCTACCAATGGAGAAATCTCCGCTCAGAGCGACCTGATTCAGGCATGGTTCGAGTATGTGTTCTCCGCAGAAGGCCAGGAAGTTGTTGCAAACGCAGGACTGATTACGGTGGAATAATAACATGACGGAAAAACAGACCTTTTCCATAAAAGCAGATGCAAGAAAGAAAGCTCTTGTGGAACATGCGGCACAGTTCATCTTTACAGTATGTGCATTCTTTGCGGTGATGGCGGTTCTCTCCATCACCGTCTACATGTTCTTAAACGGTACGCCGGCCCTCTTTGAGGTGGGGATCACGGATCTCCTTTTCGGAACCGTGTGGAAGCCAACGGCAAAGGAGCCGTCCTTCGGAATCCTTTACGTCATCCTGACCTCCATCCTGGGAACATCGGCAGCCGTCGTGATCGGAGCGCCCATCGGCGTGTTCACCGCGGTATTCATCGAGGAAATCGCGGGAAAGAAGATGGCGGCTATCGTGAAGCCGGCCGTGGAACTTTTAGCGGGAATCCCGTCGGTAATCTACGGGCTTCTCGGCATCTACCTCTTAAACCCGCTCATGTATAAGTTGGAGCGTCTGGTTTTTGCAGGTTCCACGACCCACCAATATACCGGCGGCGCCAACCTTTTGTCGGCGGTGATTGTCCTTGCGATCATGATCCTGCCGACGGTCATCAACGTGAGCGCCTCGGCCCTCCATGCCGTGCCGAAACAGCAGAGGGCGGCCTCCTATGCCATGGGGGCCTCGAAAATCCAGACGATTTTCAAGGTAGTGCTCCCGTCGGCCAGATCCGGCATCATTGCAGCCGTCGTTTTAGGAACGGGCCGTGCCATCGGCGAGGCCATGGCGATTACGCTTGTTTCGGGAAGCTCTGTCAATATCCCGCTTCCCTTTAACTCCGTCCGCTTCTTAACGACAGCCATCGTCAGCGAGATGGGCTACGCGGCAGGGCTTCACAGGCAGGTACTATTTACCATCGGCCTCGTGCTCTTCGTGTTTATCATGTGCATCAACATCGGACTTACGAAGATCCTCAAAGGAAAGGAGGACGCATAGATGGAGCGGGTCAGCATCATGAACAGGAAAAGACGGATTTCCGATGACATCCTGACGGCCGTCATCTATCTGTCGGCCTTCATCGCTGTGGCGATCCTGGTGGGGATCATCGGCTACGTCTTTTTCCGCGGCATCAGCCAGGTAAACTGGGAGTTCCTTACGAATGTGCAGAGCGCATCCAAGGGCACCGTGGGAATCGCGGGAAACATCGTAAACACCTTATACATCGTCATTCTCACGCTTCTCGTGGTGACGCCCATCGGAATCGGCGGCGCCATTTACTTAAGCGAGTATGCAAAGCCTGGGAAATTCGTTTCCCTGATTGAATTTACCATTGAAACCCTGACGGGAATCCCGTCCATCATTTTCGGCCTGTTCGGAAGCGTGTTCTTCGGCGAGGTGTTAAAACTTAAATATTCCATGCTGACCGGCGCCCTGACCTTAACGATCATGGTGCTGCCGCTCATCGCAAGGAATACCCAGGAGGCTTTAAAGACCGTGCCGGACAGCTACCGCAGCGGCGCCCTCGGCATCGGTGCCACGAAATGGTACATGATCCGGACGATCATCCTGCCGAGTGCCATGCCGGGAATCTTGACAGGCGTGATTTTAGCCATCGGCCGCACCGTCGGCGAGTCGGCAGCCCTCTTATTTACGGCCGGCAGCGGATACGATCTGCCGAAGGGCGGCATGGGACTCGTGCGGAAGCTCTTTGAACCGGGCGGCACCATGACCATTGAGCTGTATCTCCAGATGGCAAAGGGAAAATATGACGTGGCGTTTGGAATTGCCTGCGTGCTTCTGGTTCTCGTGCTGGTGATGAATTTCCTGGCAAAATACCTGGCGGGAAGATTCAATGTGGAGAACCGGAAATAATTTTGGAAGAGGAACGATATGCTGGAAAAGAAAATTGACGTGAAAGGGCTGAACCTGTACTACGGGGAAAACCATGCCCTGAAAAATGTGAATATAGAAGTCCGGGAAAATGCCGTGACAGCGCTCATCGGCCCGTCCGGCTGCGGGAAATCCACGTTTTTAAAGTGCTTAAACCGCATGAACGACCTGGTGGACGGCGTCCGCATTGACGGACAGATTTTGTTAGACGGGGAAAACATCTACGACGCCGGCGTGGATACCACGCTCCTTCGCAAAAAAGTGGGCATGGTGTTCCAGCAGCCGAACCCGTTCCCTATGAGCATCTACGATAACATCGCCTACGGCCCGAGGATCCACGGGATCAAGAACAAGGCGAAGCTCGATGAAATCGTGGAAAATGCCCTGAAGGGAGCCGCTATTTTTGACGAGGTGAAGGACCGGCTAAAAAGCCCTGCCCTGGGGCTTTCCGGCGGACAGCAGCAGAGGCTCTGCATTGCGAGAGCTCTGGCCGTGGAGCCGGAGGTGCTCTTGATGGATGAGCCCACATCGGCTTTGGATCCCATTTCTACTTTGAAAATCGAGGATCTGATGAACGACCTGAAAAGCCAGTACACGGTGGTCGTCGTTACCCACAATATGCAGCAGGCGGCCAGGGTATCGGATGTGACGGCCTTCTTCCTTTTAGGAGAGTTAGTAGAGGCCGACGATACCATGAACATCTTCGGAAGTCCCAAAGACAAGAGGACGGAAGACTATATTACAGGCCGGTTTGGCTGATAGGGAGGGAGCAAATGTCACCGAGAACAGTATTTGAACAGGAATTAAAGGAGCTGCGTCTTGATGTGCTCCAGATGGCAGACTGGGTGGAAAACGGCTACGACAATCTTTTTGAGGCCCTGGAGAAAAAGGACGGCGAGACCATGAAAAAATTCGTGCGCCACGACAGGGATATCGAGGATATGCAGCGGAACATCGAGGCCAAATGCCTGAATCTCTTTACGAGGCAGCAGCCGGTAGCCAGGGATTTAAGGACCGTGTCGGCGGCCATGAAGATCGCCACGGACATGGAGCGGATCGGAAACCACCTCTCCGACATGGCAGAGCTTTTCGTCCGCATGAATTTTGCACCGCTTTCCGGCTATTCGGGATGTTTTGCGGACATGATCCGCGACACGAAGATTTTCGTCCATAAGGCCACCGACTCTTTTGTGAACAGGAACATGGAGCTGGCAAAAGAGGTGGTTGACGGGGATGATGAGATCGACGAGTATTTCAACCAGGTAAAGCGGGATGTGATCGGCCATTTAAAGAGCGGCACGATGGACGCCGACGGCTGCGTGGATGCGCTGATGGCGGCCAAATATCTGGAAAAGATCGGGGATCACGCGGTCAACATCGGCCAGTGGGAGATCTTCCAGGAGACAGGTGTGATCGACGAAATCCGTCTCCTTTAATCATACATCTGCACCAGGGGCGCCGGGAGCTTACAGACGTGTAAACTCCCGGCGCTTTGCATTGTATAAAAAGGCGGAAATCCTTTCTCTTCCCCCGCTTCCCATACGGCGGATTTTGTGGTAAGATAGCAAAGCAACGGACAGCAAAGGCTTCCGGAAGAGGAATGAGCGAAAGGACTTCCGCATATGAAAAATCGGGAAAAAAGGACAAAAAGACCATACGGTTTCTGTGGGCCAGCATGATCGGCATTCTTGTGCTCTGCATCGGCGTATTTGTCTGGATCACGAGATATATGTCGAAGGAGAGCGAGGAGACCATGGAACAGGTCGGGGAGATTTACATGTCGGAGGTAAACCGGCAGATGCAGCTCCACTTCCGTTCCATCGTCGAACTGCGGTTCAGCCAGATGGAGGGGATTCTGCTGCGGACGCCGCCGGAGAAGGCGGAAAGCTATGGGGAAGAGATGGCCCATGACCTGTCAGTAAGCGCCCGTGTGCGGGAATTCACATATCTGGGCCTCTATTCCAGGGACGGGACGCTGGAAACGGTTTATGGGGAGCCACTGGAGATTATCAACGGCGGCCCGTTTACAGAGGCATTAAGCGCCGGAGAAAACAAGGTAGCCGCATGGATGACCGGGAACGGGGATACGCTTCTGGTTTTTGGCATCCCTGCGTCCTATCCCATGGCAGAAGGGAAGGAAAGCCTGGGGATTGTGGCAGGCGTTCCCATGAAGGGACTCAACCAGACCATGTCCCTGAGCTCTGCGAAGGCGCTGTCCTTCTCTCATATCATCCGTAAGGATGGTTCTTTTGTTCTCCGGAACGCGGACGTGGCTGAGGAGACATATTTCCAATGGATTCTCGAAGAAACCGAATTTCTGGACATGACGGCTGAAGAAGGCATGAACGCTATGGAGAGTGCTTTCCAAAAAGGCGAGAATTTCTCGTCGCTTTTAAATATTGAAGAAGAGCGGTACCATGTTTACTGTACGCCGCTTCCGTATTCGGAATGGTATCTGGTTTCCATCATGCCATACGGCCCTCTGGACGAGACGGTGAACGAGCTTGGCGTGCACCGGGTCGCGGCGATCCTGAGAGGCTGCGGACTGATTCTTCTGGCGCTTCTCTTTGTGTTTTTCTCCTATTACGGCATGACAAGGCAGCAGATGAAGGACTTAAGGCGCGCCATGAAGGAGGCGGAGCGGGCCAACCGTGCAAAGAGCGAGTTCCTCTCCAACATGAGCCATGATATCCGGACGCCGATGAATGCCATTGTCGGCATGACGGCCATCGCAGAGGCACATCTGGACAACATGGCACAGGTAAAGGACTGCCTTCGGAAAATTGAGCTTTCCAGCCGCCATCTTCTTGGGCTCATCAACGATGTGCTGGACATGGCAAAGATTGAGAGCGGGCGGCTGTCCCTGAATGCGGAAGTAATTTCCCTGCGTGAAATCATGGATGGCCTCGTGGGGATCATCCAGCCGCAGGTCGAGGCAAAAGAGCTGAACTTTGACATTGTCCCGGAACATATCAGGACAGAGCATGTAGTCTGCGACAGTGTGCGTTTAAACCAGGTTCTTTTAAACCTGCTTTCCAATGCCGTCAAATTTACAGCGGAGGGCGGCCGGATCGAAATGGCCGTAAGGCAGGAGCCGTCCCCGTCTGGAGACGAATATGTCCGCATCCACTTTTATGTGAAAGATACAGGAATCGGCATGTCGCCGGAATTCCAGAAGAAAATCTTTGAATCCTTTGCAAGGGAAGACAATAAGCGTGTGCATCGGACAGAGGGAACCGGCCTCGGCATGGCCATTACAAAATACATCATTGACCAGATGGGCGGCACCATTGAGGTAAAAAGCGAGCAGAACAAGGGCAGCGAGTTCCATGTGGCGCTGGATTTGAAGGCAGCAGCGGACGGGGCCAGCGAGCAGGAGCTCGACGGGAAACTCGTGCTGTTTGCCGATGGCGACAGCCGTGTCTGCCAGTCCGCCGCAGAGCTTTTGGCCTCCATGGGAGCAAAGACGGACTGGACGGCGGATGGACGGGAAGCCATCGGGATGGTGGAGAGAAGCCGCGAAGAAGGACGGAGCTATGACGTCATCCTTCTGGGCTGGAACCTGATGGAGCCTGACGGGACTGAAATGGTGAAGGAAATCCGCAGCCTGATGGGAAGCGCCGTGCCGGTTCTCCTGGTTTCTGCCTGCGGCTGGAGCGGGGCCGAGGCAAAGGCGAAGGAAGCCGGCGCAGACGGCTTTATCAGGAAGCCCCTGTTCCGGTCGGCGCTTTCTGCCGTAATTCTCCCGCTTTTTAACAAAGAGGTGCAGGCCGCAGAGGTCATGGAAGAGGCGGAGACGGCCGCGAATATTCAGGGGAAACGGCTCCTGATTGCCGAGGACAACGAGCTCAACTGGGAGATTGCGAATGAGCTTCTCACAGACTGCGGGTTCCTTCTGGACTGGGCCGAAAACGGGAAGCGCTGCGTGGAAAAGTTTGAGGCTTCTGAGCCGGGATACTACGCGGCTGTCCTGATGGATATCCGGATGCCTGTCATGGACGGCTACGAGGCCACAAGGGCGATCCGGACATCGAACCGGCCGGACTCCGGCCTTCCGATCATCGCCATGACGGCCGATGCTTTTGCCGAGGACGTGAAAAAATGCCTGGACTGCGGCATGGATGCCCATGTGGCAAAGCCTTTGGATATCCGAAACCTGGCGGCCGTGCTGGAAAGACTGATTTAAAGAAAGAAGCCGTCATGATGCCGTAAAAAAATCCGGCCTCCCTGCTTTTTCGGGAAGGCCGGAATTTCTTACAGATTTTCCATCCGCGTAGCAAGAAGCGGAAGCTGTTCTCTGACGGAATCCACTTCATCCAGGTCGATGACCGTAGTCTGGAGCTGTTCGGAAGCGCCGAGCTGGTTCAAAACCGTGCCCCAGGGCGAGACGGCGATGGAATGGCCCCAGGAATGGTAGGAGGCGCTCCTGTCCCTGGCCGGCGCCGTGCCGAAGGTAAAGACCTGGTTGTCGATGGCACGGGAGCGGAACAGGACTTCCCAGTGGGCCGGCCCGGTTGTCATGTTGAAGGCGGCCGGGACGAGGATGATTTTTGCGCCCTCTAAAACCATGCGCCTGGCTAACTCCGGGAATCGGAAATCATAGCAGATGCAGAGGCCGATTTTCCCAAATTCCGTATCAAAGACCGTGGCGGAATTTCCCGGCGATAAGGTGTCGGATTCTTTAAAGCACTGGCCGCCCTTTACGTCGATATCGAAGAGATGGACCTTCCGGTGCTTGGCGATCTGGCGTCCCTCCCGGTCAAAGACATAGGCCGTGTTGTAGACGCGCCCGTCGTCCCCCAGCTCCGGCACGGAACCGGCGGAAAGATAAATCCGGAATTTTTTTGCGGCATCGGAGAGAGCGGCCCAGACGGGGCCGCCTTCTTTTTCGGCGTAGGCCGGGAAATTCGGCGTCTCATAAGGGCAGACGAACATCTCCGGCAGGCAGACGATGTCGGCCTTCTCCTCTTTGGCCTGCCAGAGCTTTGGGATCAGCATTTCAATATTTTTCATCTTGTCGCTGTAAACGCGGGTCTGGAGCTGTACGATGGTGAGCTTTGTCATGGTATGAACCCTCCTTTTTAATGGAACTCGTTACTTACCAGTTTAAAGACTGCGGCGCAGAATGTCAATTCCGCAAAACAGCCGGAGGAAGAAATTTCCACCGGTGAAAATTCCTGCAATTCCTGAGGAAAATCTCCGCCATGGACGTCTGCTTTCGGATTGTATGGGGGAAAATACTTGATTTTTTTATACAATTATGCTAATATCTTCCGAGTAAAGACAAATGTATTTGTGAGACGAACATGCCGTACAGTCTTGTGCGGCAGAAGGGGCTTTTTAAAGATGGAAGCAAAAAAGAGATATTACGTGGTAAATGAGAGGGCGCTGCCGGAGGTACTCCAGAAGGTCGTGGAAGCGAAACGGCTCCTGGATTCGGACCGCTCCATGACTGTTCAGGAGGCCACGGAGCGGGTGGGCCTAAGCCGCAGCTCCTTTTACAAATATAAGGACGACATTCTTCCTCTTTCCGACAATACCAAAGGGAAGACCGTGACCCTGGTGACGCAGATGAATGACGAGCCAGGGCTTTTGTCGGATCTTCTCCATGTGGTAGCCACCTACCGGGCCAACATCCTGACGATCCACCAGACGATCCCGGTCAACGGCGTGGCGACGGTGACTTTGAGCGTCGAAGTCCTGCCGGATACGGGGAACGTGGCGAGGATGATGGAAGAGATCGAAGAACTGACGGGAATTTATGACATCAGGATTTTAGGAGTGGAAAAGTAATGAAAGCAGCAATCATGGGATACGGCACGATTGGCTCCGGGGTTTTTGAGGTGCTCCGGGAAAATCGTGAACAGATAGAAAAGAAGGCGGGAGAGCCCATCGAGATCAAATATGTGCTCGATCTGCGGGACCTTTCCGGGACACCGGCGGAGGAAGCGGCAGTGAAAGACCTTTCCGTGATCGAGAACGACCCGGAGGTCTCCATAGTCGTAGAAACCATGGGCGGGACGACGCCGGCCTATGAGTTTGTAAAGCGGTGCCTCTTAAAGGGAAAACATGTGGTGACGTCCAACAAAGCGCTGGTGGCGGCCCACGGGACAGAGCTTTTAAGGCTTGCCGGGGAAAAGGGCGTAAACTTCCTGTTCGAGGCCAGCGTCGGCGGCGGGATCCCGATTATTAGGACGTTGAACGACAGCCTGGCCGGCGAAGACATCCTGGAAATTTCCGGCATCATGAACGGCACCACCAACTATATCCTGTCCAAGATGTACGAGGAGGGCTGGACGTTTGATGACGCCCTGCGGACGGCTCAGGAGCTGGGCTACGCGGAGCGGGATCCAAAGGCCGATGTGGAGGGCTATGACACATGCAGGAAGCTTGCAATCCTGACGGCCGTCTCCACAAGGAAAGAAACCAGCTACGAGGACATCCCGACAAGAGGGATCACAGACATCACCGACCTGGATTTCAGCTATGCGGCCAGGCTCGGCACTTCGATTAAGCTCCTTGGCATCAGCCGCAAAAAAGACGGGAAGCTCTATGCCGAGGTGGCGCCGGTGATGGTTGGGGCCCAGAATCCGCTGTATTCCGTGAGCGGCGTCTACAACGGGATCATGGTGACAGGGAATATGCTCGGCGTGTCCATGTTTTACGGCAGCGGCGCCGGGAAGCTCCCGACGGCAAGCGCCGTGGCGGCCGACATGATCCATGCGGCGATTCGGAAAAACAGCCGGCTGTCGCCTGGCTGGTGCGAAGAAAAGCAGGAAATCCTTCCGGCTGACCTTCTGGAGCGGAGATACTTTGTGCGATTTGAAGGGAAGCGCCAGGAGAAGAAGGAGATCGTGGAGAACGCCTTCGGGAAGGTGAAATGGATTTCCCTGGAGGGTATGGACGAATTTGCCGTCCTCACAGAGAAGATGAGCGGTGAGAAATTCCGGGCTGCGGCCGAGGCGGTCGGCGGCCTGCGCCAGCACATCACGGCAGAACTATGAGTGTGGTAAGAGAAATTTTTATCCTGTGGCGGAACGGGGAGATCCCCTGCTTGTTCCACCTGTTCACCGGCCTCTACTGTCCCGGCTGCGGCGGGACGCGGGCCGTCAAGGCGCTGCTTTTGGGGCGGCCGCTTGTGAGCTTTCTGTATCACCCGCTGGTGCTTTTCTGTGCGCTTTTGGCGCTGTGGTTCGCCTGGTCATATTTCCTTTACCGGCGGACGGGAAAGGAACGGTACCGGCCGTCTTTTGACAATAAATATGTGTATGCGGCGGCCATTCTCACTGCCGTCAACTTTATCATAAAAAATGTGCTTCTGATATTCTTCGGGATTGACCTTCTGGCGCTTCTGCCGAAGGTATGAAAAACCCCGGCCGTGCTTCCAACGTGAAAAACATGGCCGGGGTACTTATATTTTTATGCTACTGCATCTGCTGGAGCTGCTGTTCCATCTGCTCGTAGATTTCGTTGAACATGGCGGCGTTTTCCGGGTCATTCATGAAGCTCGTAAAAGCCAGGACGTAGAGGAACTCGCCGATGCCTAAAAGGATGCAGATGATGCCGAGGACGATGCCTGCGATGGCCGTGCCGGAGAAAGGCTGTCCCTTTTTCGAGATCACGGCAAAGCTGACGGCGCCGACGCCCAGGATAATGGCGAGAGGGAAGGCGCAGCAGCAGAGGGTCAAAAGGCCGAGAATCCCGCAGGCCAGAGAGCCTGTGGCAAAGTTGTTCTTCGGCTTTTGCTGGCGCGGCTGACCGCCCGGCATGTTCCCGTTTCCGGGATTCTGGTATCCGCCGGGATGCGGCTGGCCGTACGGATCATAAGGGCCGTTTTGCCCGGGTGCGCCGTAATAGCCGCTCTGGTTTTGCTGCCCGTAGGGGTCATACTGGCCGGGGCCGCCGTAATATCCGCCGTGATTTTGCTGTCCATATGGGTCATAAGCGCCGTTCTGTCCCGGGGCGCCGTATCCGCCGTTCTGGTTTTGCTGTCCGTAGGGGTCATACTGACCGCCGGGCATGTTTCCGCCGCCGGGATTCTGGTACCCGCCGGGATTTTGCTGGCCGTAAGGGGCGTGCTGTCCGGGGCCGCCCGGATTCTGCCCATAGGGATCGTAGGGGCCGTACTGGCCGCCGGGCATGTTTCCGCCTCCGGGGTTCTGGTATCCGCCCTGATTTTGCTGCCCATAGGGGTCATACGGGCCGTTTTGTCCGGGTGTGCCATACTGCCCCTGGCTGTTCTGCTCTTTGGGGCCTGACGCCTGTCCGAAGGGATCCGGTGCCTGCTGCCAGGATTCCTGGCTGTGCCCGGCTTCCTGAGAACCCTGTCCGCTTTCATAAGACGTCCAGCCGTCTTCCTGTCTGTCCGTGCCAGTCTCCGGCCTTTTACTGCCGTCTGTCTCCGGCATGTTTTCCATGCCGCCGTTATATTCGTTTCTATCCATATCTGCCATAATTCCAGTCCTCCTGCGAGCCAGATAGCATAAGTTCAAAAGTATTTTCTGACGGCCTGCCGAAAGTGGCAGAACCGTATCCTCATTTTAACACGAACAGGGGGCCTTGTCCATATTTAAGTTGCATATCGCCCCCCTTTGAATTATAATGAATAATGGAACGCCGGACGCCCGGCGAAGGAATGAAGGAGCAGATATATGGATATTTTGAATGAACTTCAGCAGGAACTGGGCATCGCCCGGAGCCAGGCAGAAGCAGCAGTAAAACTGATTGACGAGGGAAACACGATCCCGTTTATCGCCAGGTACCGGAAGGAAATGACCGGCGCCTTAAACGATGAGGTGCTGAGGAACCTGGATGAGCGGTTAAAATATTTGAGAGGCCTCGAGGAGCGGAAAACCCAGGTGCTTTCTACGATTGAGGAACAGGGAAAGCTGACGCCGGAGTTAAAAAAGCAGATCGAGGAAGCCAGGACGTTAGTGGCCGTGGAAGACCTCTATCTCCCCTACCGTCCTAAGAGGAAGACGCGGGCCGGAATCGCAAAGGAAAAGGGGCTGGAACCCCTGGCCGATACGATTGCCCTCCAGCTTTTAAGTGAGCCGCTTCCCGCGGCGGCAGCGGCCTATCTTTCCGAAGAAAAAGGCGTAAAAACAGCAGAAGAAGCCATTTCCGGTGCCATGGATATCCTGGCGGAGCGGATTTCTGAGAATGCAAAATACCGGGCCTATATCCGGAAGACGACGGCCGCCGAGGGGCTTATCAGTTCCGAGGCCAGGGATGAAAAGGCCGAATCGGTTTATGAAATGTATTACCATCATGAGGAGCCGGTGAAAAAATGTGCCGGCCACCGCGTCCTCGCCTTAAACCGCGGGGAAAAGGAAAAGTTCCTTACGGTAAAGATTCTGGCGCCGGAGGAAAAGATCTTAAGATATCTGGAAAAGCAGGTGATCGTCCGGGAGAACCCCGTCACGTCCCCGGTCTTAAAGGAAGTCATCGAGGACAGCTACCGCCGCCTGATCGCCCCGGCCATCGAGCGGGAAATCCGAAACGACATGACGGAGAAGGCGGAGGACGGCGCCATCCATGTATTCGGGAAAAACTTAGAACAGCTTCTCATGCAGCCCCCGATCACCGGACAGGTGGTTCTCGGCTGGGATCCCGCCTTCCGTACCGGCTGCAAGTTAGCCGTCGTGGACGCCACGGGAAAGGTGCTCGATACGGTGGTGATCTACCCGACGGCGCCCCAGAACAGGGTGGCGGAAGCAAAGAAAGTCTTAAAGGACTTAATTGAAAAATACCATATTACCTTAATTTCCGTCGGAAACGGGACGGCTTCCAGGGAGTCGGAGCAGATCATCGCGGAATTTATAAAGGAAATCCCGGAGCATGTCCGCTACATCATCGTAAACGAGGCAGGCGCCTCCGTCTACTCGGCCAGCAAGCTGGCAACGGAGGAATTCCCGAAGTTTGACGTGGGCCAGAGAAGCGCCGTCTCCATTGCAAGGCGCCTTCAGGATCCTCTGGCGGAGCTTGTAAAAATTGATCCGAAATCCATCGGCGTCGGCCAGTACCAGCACGACATGAACCAGAAGCACTTAAGCGAGGCACTGGGAAATGTGGTGGAGGACTGTGTAAACAAGGTGGGCGTCGACTTAAACACGGCATCGGCGTCTTTGCTGGAATATATTTCCGGAATCACAAAGGCCATTGCCAAAAATATTGTCGCGTACCGGGAGGAAAACGGAGCGTTTACAAGCAGGAAACAGCTTTTAAAAGTATCGAAACTGGGGCCGAAGGCCTTCGAACAGTGCGCCGGCTTCATGCGGATTTCTGATGGTGAGAATCCTCTGGATGCCACGTCCGTCCACCCGGAAAGCTACGGGGCGGCCGCAGAACTCTTAAAGCGCCTGGGATATCAGCCGGAGGAAATGAAAAAAGGCGGCCTTTCAGGGCTTGGAAAGAAAATTCCGAATTATAAGAAAATGGCAGACGAACTGGGAATCGGCGAGCTGACGCTCCGGGACATCGTATCGGAGCTTGAAAAGCCGGCCAGGGACCCGAGAGAGGAGATGCCGAAGCCGATTTTAAGGACGGATGTCCTGGAGATGAAGGACTTAAAGCCCGGCATGATTTTAAAGGGCACGGTCCGAAACGTCATCGACTTCGGGGCCTTCGTGGACATCGGTGTCCACCAGGACGGGCTGGTACATATTTCCGAAATGTCGGAAAAATTCATCCGCCATCCCTTAGAGGCCGTCAGCGTCGGCGACATCGTGGACGTGAAGGTGCTCCAGGCGGACACGGTGAAAAAACGGATCTCGCTTTCAATGAAAATTAAAAAATAAATGGAGGGGTAAGACATGAAGTACAATTTTGACGAAATCGTAGACAGAAGCGGAACCTTTGCATCCAAGGTGGAGCGCCTTCCCAAAGGGGCTCCGGCAGATTCCCTGGCCCTCTGGGTTGCAGACATGGATTTTCCGTGCGCTGAGCCGATTATCCGTGCGCTCCACGAGCGTATCGACAGGAAAATTTTCGGCTACACGGTCTATGACACCGAAGAATGCCGCGGGACGGTGGTTCAGTGGTTCAAGAGACGCTACGGCTGGGAAGAGAGCGAAGAGAACCTGTTCTTCTGCCCGGGCATCGTTTCGGCGTATGCAGTTCTTTTAAACCTTTTAACAGAAGAGGGAGACGGCGTCGTGATCCAGAGGCCGATCTACTACCCATTCACCATGAAGGCCAAGAGCAACAACCGTGTGATCGTGGACAATCCGTTAATCTATGAGAACGGCACCTACCGGATGGACTACGAAGACCTGGAGAAAAAGATGGCAGATCCGGCCAACAAGGTACTCGTGTTCTGCAGCCCCCACAACCCGACGGGACGCGTCTGGAGCGAGGAAGAGATCAAAAAAGTCGTGGAAATCTGCAAAAAATATGACAAATGGATCATCTGCGACGAGATCCACTGCGACCTCTTAAGAAAGGGCGTCGTCCATCATCCGATCCTCAAGGTATGCCCGGAATACTCCGACCATATCGCCGTCTGCACGGCTCCCAGCAAGACCTTCAACCTGGCAGGCATGAAGACCTCCAACATCGTGATCCGCAACAAGGAGCTCCAGAAGCGCTGGAAGGAGCTGCTTGACGACAAGCTTTCCATGGGCGGCGCTTCCACGTTAGGGCTTACGGCTATGATTGCAGCTTACACAGAGGGCGACGAGTGGCTGGATCAGGTGAATGAATACATCGAGGGCAACTTAAACTATATCGACAGTTTCTTAAAGGAGCACATGCCGAAGGCCCATCTCGTCCCGACGGAAGGAACGTATCTGGCCTGGATTGACTTCAACGAGTATGTCCACGGCGACGCCGAGAAGTTAGAGGAGCTGATGCACAAGGCCAAGGTGGCTCTCGACGAGGGCTATATCTTCGGCGAGGCCGGAAGAGGCTTTGAGCGCATCAACGTGGCGTCTGCCCGCAGCGTCATCGAGGACTGTATGAACCGGATCAAGAGCGTTCTGGAGCCGGAGCAGTAGGCAGAGGTGAGGAATGAAGTTCAGTGTTAAAATGACGGCAAAGGATTTGTTTGACTTTTCCATGTACAATTCGTACAGCGGCGCCATGGGGCTGTTCAACGTGATATGCACGTTTGCAGCCCTGGTGCTGTTAATCGTGACCTGGGGCTCCACGGATGTGTACCAGAAAGTGCTTTTAGCGTTCTGCATGCTGATTTTTACGGTGATCCAGCCGGCGATGCTGCATTTTAAATCAAAAAAGCAGGCGGAGATGCACGGATTTTCCACGCCGGTGAACCTGACTTTGACCGATGAGAAGATTGCGGTAGAGCAGGCCGGCGTCGAGGGGGAAATCCTCTGGAGCCAGGTCTGGAAGGCGGCGCGGATCCCGTCCATGTTTATTTTAAAGGTGGGGCCGAGCCATGCGTACCTGCTGCCGAATGCGGCTGTTGAGGGACGTGAAGAGGAGCTTCTTGCCCTCTTAAAGAAAAACCTTCCGGAAAAGAAAACGAAAGGACTTAAGGCATGATAATAGAAAGCTTTGAACCTGGGGATACTTATGCATTGGGAAAGAAGCTCGGGGAACAGGCAAAGCCGGGGGATGTGTTCTGTTTAAACGGGGATCTCGGCGTGGGGAAAACCGTGTTCACCCAGGGGTTTGCGGCCGGCCTGGGGATTACGGAGCCGGTGAACAGCCCGACCTTTACGATTGTCCAGCAGTACGACGGCGGCCGTCTGCCCTTTTACCACTTCGACGTGTACCGGATCGGCGACGTGGAAGAGATGGAAGAGGTGGGCTACGAGGACTGCTTCTATGGCGACGGCGTGACCCTGATTGAATGGGCCGGTCTGATTTCAGAGATCCTGCCGGAGACGGCGGTGTCCGTGACAATCGAAAAGGAGCTTGAAAAGGGGTTCGATTACAGGAAGATCACAGTGGAGGGAAGATGACATGCGGATTCTGGGAATTGAAAGCTCGTCCCTTGTGGCATCGGTGGCCATCGTGGAGGACGGCGTAACCATGGGGGAATATACCGTCAATTTTAAAAAGACCCATTCGCAGAC
Source organism: Eubacteriaceae bacterium Marseille-Q4139 (assembly GCA_018223415.1). Classification (NCBI taxonomy): domain Bacteria; kingdom Bacillati; phylum Bacillota; class Clostridia; order Eubacteriales; family Eubacteriaceae; species Eubacteriaceae bacterium Marseille-Q4139. The sequence goes on from JAGTTQ010000001.1 coordinate 2,829,490, forward strand.
CCTGCTTCCGATGATCGACGAGCTGGTGAAAATGCTTGGGATTTCTTTAGACAGCCTGGACGCGATAGCCGTTTCCGGCGGCCCCGGCTCCTTTACAGGGCTTCGGATCGGCTCGGCGACGGCCAAGGGGCTTGGATTTGCGCTGAAAAAGCCGCTCATCCATGTTCCGACGTTAGAGGCCACGGCCTACAACCTGTTCGGCGTGCCGGGGCTCATCTGCCCGATCATGGATGCGAAGCGGAACCAGGTTTACACAGGGCTTTACCGGTTTGAGGACGAGTTTGCCGTTGTGTCGGATCAGGAGGCCATGGATATGGGCGAGCTGATCGAAAAACTGAACGCCATGGGAGAGCGCGTCATCTTTTTGGGCGACGGCGTCCCCGTGTACAGGAAGCAGATCGAGGAGAAGCTGACCGTGCCGTTTTCCTTTGCACCGGCCAATACAAACCGTCAGCGGGGCGCCTCCGTGGCAGCCCTCGGGTGCAGATATTTTGAGCAGGGAAAGACGGAGAGCGCCGCGGAGCACATGCCGGACTACTTAAGAAAATCCCAGGCAGAACGGGAACGGGAAGAACGCGAGAGAGCGGCAGAGCAGGGATAAATGGAAAAGAAAGGTGGTGGCGGCTGCGATGGATCTCAGCTTTATCATGATATTTTTCGGCTTCATCATCCTTCTTGTCCTGATTGTGGCGGCTGTGACCGTTGGTACGGTCTCGAGCTGCTTCGGTGCCATTCAGGATGATGAGGACGGAGAAGAAGTATAAATTATTCTTTAAAAAGAGGAGGTTTTGCTGTGAATAAGGAAGTTCTGGAATTTGTAGCGGAAAAGACGAAGGAAATGATCGGTTCGGCCACATGCAGCAAAGAGGCAAAGGAAGCCGGACAGGCATGGCTGGATGCCATTGGAACGGAGAAAGAGGCAGAGGCGACGAAGGCCTACATTGCCGAGCTGGAGGGCGACATCATGCCGGTGGACATGCTCATAAGCTTTGCGGAGTCGGAAGCAGGGAGCCAGCTTTTCGGTGCGGAAAAGGCAAAAGAAGTGGCAGCCCATGCAAAGGCAATCAAGGCAGACGGCGCGCGCTACTGCGACTGCCCGGCCTGTGCGGCAGCAGAAGCCATCCTTGAGAAAAAAGAAAGCATGCTTGCATAAGAGAACAGGACATTTGAGCCGGGGAGCGCAGTTTCCCCGGCTCGTTTCTTTTATCATGGGAGCCGTTCTGCCTTGATTTCCGTCAGGTACCCGCCCGCAAGGGAAAAGGGGATGAGAGAAAGCGGCGCCTCCGTGTGGATATGGCATTTGATAAGGTCCACGCCCTCGGCAATGACGGCGCTGTCGCCCGAGGCGGTCAGGGTTTTTTTCAGGTGCTCAGAAAGCCCGGCGTCCGCGGCGTCCTTAAGGACAGAAAATTCAGTGCAGAAGCGCGGACGGGTATTTTCAGACTGACTGAGCGTTCGATTCTGGCCTTCGCTTTCCCTGGCCCATGCTTCGTCCGGCCCCTGAAAACAGACCTTCCGGTACGCACCGTGGGAGACGGCGAGAAAGTCAAGAAGCGGCGTTTCCGAAAGGCAGAAGGATAACACTTCCCGCGGCTGATCTGAAAAGACCTGACAGCGGAGCGAAGCGCCGGTATCCATAACGACAACCTGCTCTCCAAAGGCCTTTAACGCTTTTTCCATGGACTCCGGCGTCCTGGAGCCCAGCCTGTTTTCCGATGTGAAGGTGATCCGGTAGGTGATGATTCCCTCGGCCGCCCTGGCGCTCTCCGTATTCTTTTCCATAAAAACGAATGCGCCGGCGCCGTCCGCTTCATCCCAGTCATCCTTCAGGATACCCTTTCCGGAAAAAACATGTCCAAGTCCCTCGATAAGCAGGCAGTAGCCCTTCGCACCGGCGTCGACGACGCCTGTCTCCTTAAGGGCGCTTAACCGCCTTGTGGAGTTTTTTAGGGAAACGGCGGCAGAAGCCTGAAGGCAGTCCCAAACCTCTAAAAGCCCGGCGTCCGGCGACCGTTTCAGAAGACGCGCGGCATCGGCGGCGCTTTCCCGGCAGGCCGTGAGGATTGTCCCTTCGGCCGGCTGCGCGACGGCGCGGTAGGCGAGCGCTGCCCCGCATGCCAACCCGCGCACAAGATCGGCGGGGGAAGCTGTTTCCCTGTCTGCCAGCTCTTTTGCAAGGCCGCGGAAAATGAGAGATAAGATTGCTCCGGAATTCCCGCGGGAGCCTCTTAACATGGCGGCTGCTGCTGTCAGAGCTACCTCTTTTACCGTACAGCTTTCGGGAAGGCGGAGAAGCTGTCCTTTGGCGGCTCCAAGGGTCACGGCCATGTTGGAGCCGGTGTCGCTGTCCGGCACGGGAAACACGTTGATGCGGTTTAGTTCCATCCGTCTTGAAGAAATCAGATTGGCGGCGTTTATGATGCCGTCCCGGAGCATGGCTCCGCTCACTTCCATAAAAATTCCCCCTTTGTGTGTTTTCAGGTTTTCAATCGCAAACTAACAATGATAGTTATTGTGTCTCCAGTATAGCGGATTCCGGTATTTTTGGCAAGATGCGCCGGAAAAAAGTATTTCTGTACAATGGGCCGCAAATCTGGTACAATACTGCCATGTTCGATTGATCGAAGGGGCGGGGCGCAGGACGTCCCGTTTGGGTTTGAAAGAGAGGTCATGGCAGATGACGGTGCATTTAAAAAAACTGGTTCCTGACGATATCCCGGAGTTGGTTTCCATAGAACAGGAGTGCTTTTCCGATCCCTGGTCGGAGGGGCTTCTTTCGGCGCTCTTTGAAAGCGCGTTTGACGAGACCTGGGTTCTCAGGCTGGATGACGGCACGGCGGCCGGCTATATCAATCTCCGGTTCCTGGCCGGCGAGGGGGAGCTGATGCGGATTGCCGTCCGCCCCGAATGCCGCGGCCGGGGATATTCGAGAAAAATGATGGAACAGATGGTAAAATCTGCTGAGGAAAAGCAGGTGCACGACATGACCCTCGAGGTGCGCGCGGGGAACCTGGCGGCCATAAACCTTTATAAATCCTATGGTTTCAGAAAAGAGGCCGTCAGGAAGAACTATTACCACGATCCCGACGAGGACGCGTTCATCATGTGGCGTCGTCCGGCATGAAAGAATTACCACTTAAATCCGACGATTTTTCCGCTATAATGTAGGGGTACCCGGCAGGCGGGCCGGAATCAGAGCAAAGGATGCGGAAAGGTGAGGATAGCATGAGAAAGTACGGAAAGAACGGGCGGCTTGAGACCGTCGTCTGCAACATGTGCGGAAAAAAGATTGTTGTAAAAGAAGGGATTGTCCGGGAAGGCGCGGCCATGATCGACTATGCGTGGGATTATTTTTCGGAAAAGGACGGAGAAGTCCATCATTTCGACCTCTGCGAGGCGTGCTATGATGAGCTTGTCAGCCAGTTCCGGATTCCGGTGGACACGGAAGAACAGACGGAACTTCTTTAAAAGTGAAAATGGTTAAAAAAGGGGCGGCGCGGAAATTTCATTTTTGCGCCGCCTTCTCTTGCGTTTGCGCGCCGGTTTGTGTTATGATGCAGGAGACCGTCTGGAAAACGGTCTCGGCCGAAGGGGTCTGCCCTCCGGCAAAAATCCCGGCGGCTGGAAACGTGCCGGGAAAGAAGAAATGAGGAATTTACATGCTGGATATTTGTTTGCTTGGGACCGGCGGCATGCAGCCGCTGCCGTACCGGTGGCTGACCTCGATGATGGCACGCTGTGACGGCAGCAATCTTTTGATCGACTGCGGCGAAGGTACCCAGGTTGCTTTAAAGGAAAAGGGATGGAGCCCGAAGCCTGTGGACATCATCTGCTTTACCCATTATCACGCAGACCATATCAGCGGCCTGCCCGGCTTCCTTTTAACCATGGGAAACGCGGAGCGGACGGAGCCGGTGCTTTTGGTGGGCCCGAGAGGGTTAGAGCGGGTCGTCGGCGCCCTGCGGATGATCGCGCCGGAGCTGCCCTTTGAACTGAAATTTAAGGAACTTACGGAGCCTAGGGAAACTTTTACGGCCGGCCCGTATGTGGTGGACGCCTTCCGCGTGAACCACAATGTCACATGCTACGGCTACCGGATCTCCATACCGCGGAAAGGCCGGTTCGACGTGGAGCGGGCGAAGGCCCAGGACATCCCCCAGAGATTCTGGAACCGCCTGCAAAAGGGCGAGACCATCGAGCATGAGGGACGGCTTCTGACGCCCGATATGGTGCTTGGGGCCGCAAGGCGCGGGCTTTCCGTCACGTATTCCACGGACACAAGGCCTGTCCCGGTCATCGCCGAGTATGCAAAGGACAATGATCTGTTCATCTGCGAGGGCATGTACGGGGAAAAGGAGAAGGCGGCAAAGGCCAGGGAATACAAGCACATGACGTTCCAGGAGGCGGCAAAGCTTGGCCGCGAGGCGGCGCCCAGGGAGATGTGGCTGACCCATTACAGTCCGTCACTCATGCGGCCGGAGGAGTATCTCGAGGAAATCCGCGGCATTTTCCCGCGGATCCGGACAGCCAGGGACGGCTGGTCGCTGGAGCTTGGCTTCGACGAGGAATAACCGGCCGGGAATAGAAAAGAGGAAGGAACATGCTGCAAAACAAAACAGAAGAAGACGTTTATATCCTTGCGATTGAAAGCTCCTGCGACGAGACGGCAGCGGCAGTGGTGAAAAACGGGCGGGAGGTGCTCTCCAACGTGATTTCCTCCCAGATTGCCCTTCACACGCTGTACGGCGGCGTGGTGCCGGAAATTGCATCGAGAAAGCATATTGAAAAAATTAACCAGGTGATCCAGGCGGCTTTGGACGAGGCGAAGATGACGCTGGAAGAAATGACGGCCATCGCCGTTACTTACGGGCCGGG